>CAJMQA010000035.1 GCA_905215395.1 uncultured bacterium
GTAATACAGAATGACATATCACCCGGTAAAATTCATTTTCATAATCTGTTGAAAATTTCTCAGAATTAGATCTTACAGTATCCAAACTGATAAATACGTCTCCGGATAATTTATCACCTCCGCAATAATCGAAAGTAATTACATCTGTATAGTAATCATGTTTCAGATATTGCCTGTTAACAGAAAGGATATATGCATCATCACAAAAAATAAAACTTAATGTCCCCAGAGTTTTTTTATAATGTACAGCTATGATATCCAACCATTTTCTAATTCGTTGTTCAGAAAAAAAAGAAGGATATTGAATATTTCCTTCTTTAAAAAATAAAATTTCTTTCATCAGAAATAATTTAAATCACGACATAAAACATTATTTCGTTCATTTTTAACAGTCCAAATAAACGATACAAATCAACTATGAATCAAAAAGAACGTGACGCACAAATAATACCAACCTGTTACAGGTTATAAACTAATGTAACTGTAGCACCATTATTCTCAAAATTCAATTCATCTGACAAAGTTTTCATCAGAAACAAACCCCGTCCTGTAACTTTATTGATATTGTCAGGTAAAGTCGGATCAGGAATATTGGTATAATCGAAGCCTTCTCCTTCATCACTGACTGTCACCATAAATTTATCATCCGTTCTTTCAGCAGTTAAAGTCACCAACTTATCAGGTATTCTTTTATTACCTGATAAAATTGCATTATTAACAGCCTCAATTACAGCTAAACTGATTTTTCCGAATAAATCCGATGGTAATTGAAAATACTCAACAAAACTTTCAATAAAGTTTTCTACTTTAACGATATTGCTAATTTCTGAAGAAATTGAAATTTCTAATTTATTCATCCCCAAGCTTAATATAATAATTGTTGTACATTGTCTTATAATAATCGTTCAATTTCAAATCAAACTTCTGAAAATTTGTTTTCATCAAACCTGATTTTTGAAATTCCAAAAAAATATCCGGCTTTTGAAAACGCTGATCAGCTGCCGATTCAGCTTTACGCTGCTCTTCAAATTCATCCTGTTCCCTAGAAGCTTTCTCAGACATCAATAACTTTGAATATATCTGATTATTCCTGTTAATCAAATGGGTAGACACAGAATAATTTGCCATATCTTTGATGTTTTCATCCAATAATCTATTAATTTCGTTCAATAATTGCTTTTCCGCATTTGACATAGAACCCATTTCAGAGATAAAGTCATTCAAACTATTCTGGAAAAGTTCGTTCTCTCTGATCATATTACTGATTCCTTGCTGTAAAGGTTTACCTTTTTCACCTTTTTTCATCTGAAAAATTAAATCTTCCAACTGTTTTTTCAACCCACCCTGAATTTTCTTTAATTTCTGATATCCTTCCTGTACATCAGAATCTGAATTTTTATCGCCCTGACCAATATCAGATCCCTGTTTCTTATTTTCATTGCCGGATTTCCCGGAATTCTGACGACTCTTCTGTAAAGCTTCTGTTAAAGATAAAACAATATCATTCAAATAGTTAATAATAAATTGTTGCTCTCTCATTAAATCACTTTGTCTATTATCTTGTATATAAGCAGATAACATGCCAAATTTAATCTCTATTTCATAAAATTTGTGACTTAATATCGATGCCAGCATCAAATTTGATCGTGCTAAAGCCGATAAACTGTCTTTTACTAACTTATATTCTTGCCTTTTCAAATCTTGCAAACACCCCAATTCATTGTATTTCAGACTCTGAGGAGACACATCAGAAAATTGTTTCATTAGTTCTTCCTGTGATAGCGAAATTATTAAAATATTTTGAATTATCAATTCAATATCATTTTCCGGCAATGATTTATTAACAAAATTTTGTAATTGTTGTTGCTTTATAATATCTGAGAGCTTTTTCAACTCTTCTTCAATCTTCCCGTATAATTTTCTATCCACTTTCTGTTTTTCGAAACTTTCAGATTGTTTTTTCAATAATTCTGACAAATTATTAAAATCAGATTCTAATTTTTTCAAAGGAAAAGGCTCTTTCAAATCCGAATTATCATTCAATAAAGTCTTATAATTTTCCTCAAACTGTTGCAAAGCATTCTGTATTCCTTTACTCCGACCCGTCAGAGAGTCAGCAGGAATTTGTCTATTTTGTATTAATTCTTTCAGAGAATTCTGATCTTCCCGGATCTTATCCAATCTTTTGGACAATAAATCGTGTTTCTCTTCTATTTGATAACGTTTCAATAATTCAATATTCCGGTCAAGTTCTTCACTAACTTGGTCAAAGGTCAGTTTCATCTTCTCATCCAAATTCCTGAATCTGTCTTTAGAAAAATCAGTCGACAATTTAGAAAATTCCTGCAACAGATCCTTCATTTCATCATCCATAATTTTATCAAACAACTCCTGAATCTGTTTTTGCTTCCGGATCAGAAGACTGTCCTGTTTGGAAAAACTCTTATTCAAATCAGATTTTTTAAGATTACTTTCCTTTACAATATCCAATAGCTTATCCAGCTTATTCTTCTTTTCAATAATTTCTTTGGACAATTGTTGTTTTTCCCAATTATCAGCAGTATTATCCAACAATTTCGTTTGTAAATCCCTTACTCTGGATACAATTTCCCGGGACAACTTTTCAGCTTCATGTAAAGCATTGTTCACAGTATGATTTACTTCAGCATTATAATTAAAAATTGCATCCAAATCAGGTATCCGATAATTATTTACTTCCGAACGGGTGGATTTTGGTCCCGAAATTATATCGTTATCAGTTACTTCGAAATAATACTCTATTTCAGCCTTATCCAAACCTGCAAATTCAGCAAAATCAAAACTAAAATAAAATTCCTGTGAAGTTATATTTTTAATTATATTTATGGGAATCTCTATCCGCCTTTCTCCTGCGGATAGAATGAAACGAAGCTCGGAAAAACCATAATCGTCAGTAATAACTCCATAAAAGTAATGTTGTGAACTTTTGACAGAATCCTGTATTTCAGTCATCCGAATATCAGGATACAAATCAGAAAAACAAACTACCGTAAAATTCAATAAATTCTTATACTTGAAATTCTGATTAGAACCCAACAAACTTAACTCTCCTGTCTTTTTTATCAGTCTGGAAAATTGAATCACAGGAAGATTATCCACAGGCGTCTTAAAAAAAATTTCCCCCTCTTTCAAATAAAAAGAATCAATATGAGTCACATTCAGATCAAACTTCAAAGAAGAACCATACAAAACTCTGAAATCAACGGTATTTTCAAATACCTCAGGTTTTAAACCTGTATATACAGGAGGGATACAAGTAACTGTATAGGAAGTAATAGTTGGTGCTGATAGTACATTCAAACGGTAAGAACGGCTTCTTATTCCATTCTCAGTTTTAAAGTAGAAATCGATATCATTATTCACCATTTCAAAATCATAAACAAACAAAGAATCGGAGGAGCGCATTAAAAATTCTCCTCCACCATAACAGATAAAAACATTATTTAATACTGCCAAATCACTTGATACCTTAAGTTTTAACTGAAAACTTTTACCGTATTCCACTTTCAATTCAGAGTTTTGTACAGTAAAACTGACGCTATTTCCCACATCAGCTATTTCCTGATAATCTTTCAGATCTGTATACCAATAATCAAATTTAGCATTCCAAAAGAAAAGAATAAAAATAATACCCAGAAAAAAAACAAAAGGCCTTAAAAATAGTTTTGCCGGAAAAAAATCCAGTAAGTTCCGACTTTTCAGACTATTGTACTTTTGTACAAACGCAGCCTGTATCAGAGACTTATCGCCTAATATCAGATGCGTCCGGAATCCCAGGTCATATATCGAAACAAACAGACCGGCATCTGTATGTGAATACTTTAAAACTTGTTTTACAACAATGTTTCTATCAGAACGAAGAGAAATAAAAAAATTAAAAACCGGATAAACAATCAACAAAAAAAATTCTGATATACAAATAAATACAAACAGAAAAAAAAGGACTGTCTTTGATAAAACAGTCTGAAAAGACATAAAAAATGAGTAAAACAAAAGAAAAAAAAGGACAGAACATATTAAAAAAACAATTCCCTTTAACAGATTATAAGACAATACCTTCAATCTGAAAAAAAACAACAATTTCTTTAAATGACCTCTCAGGTTCTGATATACAGGGTCCATTACATTACATTACTTAGCTAACCAGAGTTCAGGATCTAACTTCTGCAAATCCTGCCAAATCTGAAAATTGATTACATTTCCTTTTTCATCATCATAAGCTATTTTGCCGATAATCTGTTTTGTAGCTACTTTTTCACCTTTTTTGACTGTAACATTGCTTAAATTAGGATACACACTCATATATTTGCCATGACGGATAATTACTACATTATAGCCGGAAATATAACAAATTTCTATTACAACACCTTGGAAAACAGCTCTGACATCTGCATTTTTTGTAGTCGTAATATTTATTCCATCATTATTAATCTGTACATATTTCAATTCCGAATGCCGTTTTATACCAAACTTTTCAGAGATAAATCCTTCAGCAACAGGCCAGGGTAATTTACCTTTATTTTTCTCAAAATCGTCAGATATCAGTTTTTCTTCCGGGGTAAGCTTATAGACAGAAGAAGAACTCCCGGATTTTTTCGCCTGATTTGCTATTAATTTAGCCAATTGTTGTTCCAACTTCTTTCGTTTCTCTGTTTCTTTCTGCAATTTCTTCCTGACTTCCTTCTCTTTATCTTTCAGTTCAGTTATGTATTTATTTTCCTTAACTTTTTCAGTTTCTAACTCCCGGTTCTGCTTGTCCATATCATTTAACACGAGATTCTTTTGTTCAACCAACTTCTTCAATTCCTGATTTTTCAATTCCAAAGAATCATTTACCTGCCGGATCAATTCTAATTGCCGTCCGGAATATTCCTGAATTTGCTGAAAATATTTAAATCGATTATAAGCCTGATTAAAATCAGAAGATGACAATATAAACATCAATTTATTTGTTTTATCCCGCTTTTTCCAACTACCATATACCAGTTTAGCATATAAATCAAGCATAGATTTCTTTTCAACTTCAAGTTCCCTTATTCTATTCTCATTTACCGAAATATGACTTTGTATATAATTTACTTCCTGATTCAAAGAATTCAGTAATTTCTTAGTAGTTAATATCTTCTGCTGAAGAATATTTAATTTCTCCAAAGATACTGACTTATTAGCCGCAGCTTCATTCAATAATTTATTCAAATACTGAATTTCTTTTTCACTTTTTTCTCTTTGCTTCCGAACATCACCGATAGACTGAGCAAATAACCCTCCCTGTAATAGAAAGACCAGAAATAATATAATGATATTATACTTACTAAATGCCATGAATTATTCGATTCTTTTATATTTAGATGAAATTTTAAAATTTGATTCCACCGGAACATCAAACTCCAATTTCAAGAATGTTAATTCCAAATTAATCTTATCTCCCTCTGAAAACAGCTTGAAAACGATTTTTTCCGGAAAGATTTTTCCGGAAAAATCCTTAAACTTCCCGTAACTTACAGCAACACCCATATCTTCATCTACATCTTCAACAGACATCTGTAAAGGTCGGAACAAAACCGGATCTATCAGAATTTTCTGCAAAATCAATACATAGTCTTTATTTTTTCTCTTTTTCTTGTATAATTTCTTTATCTTCCTGCTTAAAGCCTTTTCCTGTACAGAAGATAATTCATATCCTGCATCTGTCCTTTCCAACTTAAATTTTTTCGTTCTTCCTGTACTACTGTAATCTTCAATATTAAAATATATATTGGTCAAAATATCCTGAATACAGTCAAAATTCAAATGAATATCGAATTTTTCATAAAAATAATCATAACCTGCTATAAAATATTTTTTGTGATAGATATCGGCAAATTTAATACTATCAGGAGTTATTAAAACTCTGGCAACTTCTATCCCCAAAGGAGCAGTTACAGAAACCTGAATAAAGGTATCCCGCTTTATTTTCATGGAAGCTTTAAAACTACTGGACTCCTTCTTATTAGTATAAGAAACATCAATACGTTTAATAAATAATGTATTGTATTTCAATTCATTGGAGTCTATATTTCTCAATAGTTTGTTCTCTGTTATAAAGGGTATGTCTTTTTTTACTGTTACTTGTCTGACCGTACGACAAGAAAAAGCTAAACAACAAAGAACCATTAATACCACTACATTTTTTACTCTCATATCAATAATACCTTATCATTTACTCAGGTAAAATACCAGTATTTGCTTTCTGTTTTAAAACATCTGATACTTCATCTCCCAACTCTAAAGCTTTTTTCCACATTTTTAAAGCCTCTTCCCGGTCTCCGTTGCGGAAAAGGATATCTCCATAATGTTCATATAATACTCCGGAAGGCTCTTTGCTTTTCTCAAGAGCTAATTTTATATAAAAACGGGCTTGCGAATAATCACCTCTTTTATACAAGACCCAGGCATAAGTATCCAGATAAGTTGCATTATCTGATTCTATAGATACAACTTTCGAACTCATCCTTTCAGCCTGATCCAATCTTTCATTCCTCAGTGACAGATAATAAGCATAATTATTCAGAACCAACACATCATTCGGATTAATCAATAAAACTTTATCGAACATATCAAAAGCCTGCTGAACACTATCCAAACTATAATAACAATCAGCCAGATAAGAATAAAACTGAGATTTCAGCCCCACTTTTTCATCTGTCAATACAACCCCTTTCTCAAAAAATGGTAAAGCTTCAGTAAATCTTTTTTGCATCATTAAGGAAACACCAGCCAAAGCGTATGGTAAAGGTTGTTCCGGAAAATACCTGATTGCATCGACACTTCGATTATACATACAGGTCGTATCTCCCATTTCATTGCATAAAAGCAACAATTCTTCCCATATCAGATAATTATTCTGATCCTTAGAAAGTATATATTCCAATTCTTCACGGGCTTCAGTAAACTTCCGGTCTTTCTTTAAAAAATCAGAATGTAATGCTCTGACTGATAAATCGTCACTATATTTCTGCATCAACAATTCCATATACGAATCCAATTGGACTTCCGATACCAATGTAGTATCCGGATTCAAAATAAGTTTAAGAATATACTGAATCTTATAAGCATTTTCAATTTCATCACTCAGTAAAGCACTTTTGGTATGCTTATCAGCATCTCCGGCATTCTTTTTAGAACGGAAATAGTCAGCCAGGTAAAAATGGACAAAACCATTGTCCGGGTCAGCTTTAAGTAAGCGATCCAATATTTGTAATCCTTTTTTATCCTGATCGTAATTAAAGTACAATTCTGCCAACAAACTAAGATATTCACTACGGTCCGGAAATTTCCGGATCAGTTTCAGTAATTCGTTAGAAGCCTTTTTTACATCATCAAGTTTAGTATACAATTTGATTTTTTCAATAGAAACTGGTTCCGTTATTCCATATTGGGTTTCATAGCGATCATAAACATCAATGGCTTTTTGCCATTTCTCCACTGAGGTATATAATCCAGCTTCAATCAAATAAAATTCTTCTTTATTAGGATATTTGGCAATGATATCAGCATAAACATTACAGGCCTCCTCTATCATGGATTTTTTCTGTAGAATATTGGCCAATAATATTTTATACCACATATTTTCCGAATTACCCGCCACAGCTTCACGAGCCAACTGAAGAGCTCCGTTATAATCCTCACTAGCAGTAAGAATTCCTGCAAGCTCATATTTAACCACAGGACTACTGGGAAGTATTTTCAAACAATTGTCATACCACCCTAAAGCAGCCTGATAATCGCCGGTTATTTTACTTCTTACCCCTTCCATAAAAGAATAATCAAATTCAAGTCTGCTTTTTTCATCCAGTTCCTGTACATTTTCTACCTTCTTTTTCTTATCAGCAAAAGCACTTGTCATCAGAAAGAAAAAGGCGAATGTTAAAGCAATTTGTTTTTTCATATTCTTTTCCTATTGAAGTTACTATTATTTTTTTCCCGTATGGCCAAAACCACCAGTTCCTCTTTCACTATTTGAGAGCTCTTTTACTTCAACCCATTCAGCTTGTTCCACCCTATTAATGACCATTTGGCAAATTCTTTCCCCGTCTTCTATGGTAATGACAGCATTTGACAGATTTACTACAATTACTCCCAATTCTCCACGATAGTCAGCATCCAGAGTTCCGGGACTGTTTAACAAACCTAAACCTTCATTTAAAGCCAGACCACTACGGGGGCGTATCTGAGCCTCATATCCTTCCGGTAGCTCAATGTATAAGCCTGTAGGAATAAGTTTCCTTTCCAGAGGACGTAAAGTAATGGTTTCACTGAGATTTGCACGGATATCCATTCCTGCAGATGCTTTGGTCTTGTATTCAGGTAACGGATGTTTTGAACGATTTACAATTTTAACTTCCATTCTCTCTAATTATTCAGGTTTCAATACAATCTTCAAACTTACTACTTTTTCTTCATTGTTAAAAACAGGACCTTATAAAAATTCAAAGAAAGTGTCATGCAAAGTTATACAAAGCGGACTTTTGAACAATCATATATTTATTATTATATTTTTATTTTTCTATTAAAAGAATGATGATAATGATAGACTGTCAGTATTCTTTATAAATATCAGGATATTTTCTTGATTTTGTCATTATTAAGAAAAAAAGATGTATTACTAACAATTGTTTTTTCTTTTAGTCTTTTATTATCAAATAATTAAATTCGTTTCTAACAATTGTTAGTAAGCAAATATCCTGAAAAAAAACAGGTTTTGAAGCTGTTCAGAATTGTTAGTAATTTGTATAAAGATTTTGAGACAAAAGTGATTTCTTTTCTTGGTTATTCAAATTAAAAACTGAATGCAGTATGAAATTTAATTCTCCAAATAAAGTTATTGATTTCTTTCAGGAGTTTTCAACAATGATTTTTACAAGTTGTGAACAACAGGATGGAATGGCTATATTTTTTTAAGTATCGAAGTTGTGGAAAAACCTCCGGTCAGATCGATAGTAATAACTTCTCCACCTTTGTTTTTGAGGATATCATACCCTACAATGTTTTCTGGTTTATAGTCACTGCCTTTTACCAATACGTCCGGTTCTATAAACCGGATTAATTCATAGGGGGTATCTTCTTCAAAGAAAATAATTTTATCGGTGAAAATAAGTGAGGAAAGAAGTAAAGCACGTGCTTCTTGATCATTTACAGGACGATTTTCTCCTTTCAATCTGCGGACTGAGGCATCGGTGTTTAAGCCAATGAGAAGTTTATTACCGAGACTGGCCGCTTTGGCCAGATATTCGACATGACCCCGGTGTAATATATCAAAACAACCATTTGTAAAGACAATTTTTTCATTTTTAAATCTCCATTGATTTAAAATGTTTGTCAGTTCTTTTCTATTCCTGACAATTTTGCCTTGTATAAATGCCAGATAATCCAATGGATTAAATCAATTGATTAGTACTTGTATCCGGAAATACAAGAGTTGGAGTATGCTTTTTAGCTTCCTCAAATTCCATGGAAGCATAAGAGATGATAATGACTACATCGCCTACTGCACATTTCCGGGCAGCCGGTCCATTCAGGCAAACAACCCCAGAGCCTCTTTCTCCTTTTATTACATAAGTTTCAAGCCTTTCTCCATTATTTACATTAACAATCTGGACTTTTTCATTTTCAATGATATTGGCAGCTTCCATCAAAGCTACATCAATAGTTATACTTCCTACATATTGAAGATTTGCTTCAGTAACGGTGGCTTTATGAATTTTTGATTTTACTACTTCTATAAACATGGTAACTACAAATTAGAATACAATGTTATCTATTAGTCTGATTTTTCCTGCATAGACAGCAACGCAGGCCACTTTGGTCCCTTTTTCTGACCAGTCTTCAGTAATTTTCAAAGTTGTATCGTCCACAATTTCCACATATTCTGTTTCGAGAAACGGGTTACTGTTGATTTCATTGGTAATCCATTGTTTCAATTCTTCCACCTTCATTTCCGGAACTAAGGTACGAGCTTTTTTTAAAGTAGCATATATATGAGGTGCATTTTTTTTGTGATCTTCATCCAGTAAAGTATTTCTGGAACTTTTAGCAAGCCCGTTTTCTTCCCGGATGATCGGACAGGGGATAATTTCAATGTGGTAATTCAACTGTTTTACCATATTTTTAATAATGGCTATTTGCTGAAAATCTTTCATTCCGAAAAAAGCCTTATCGGGCTGGACAATATCAAACAGACGACTGACAACTTGTCCTACACCATTAAAATGTCCAGGTCTTTTAGCACCTTCCATTACACTTTCTATATATCCGAAATCAAATTTGCGTTGATCGGGTTCCGGATAAATTTCTTCTACTGAAGGAGCAAAAACGAGATCACAATTTACGGTTTTCAGTAATTCTACATCTTTATCCAGGGTTCTGGGATATCTTTTTAAATCTTCAGAATCATTGAATTGGGTGGGATTTACAAATATGCTGACAACTGTAATATCACTGTTGTTTTTACTTTCCTTCACCAAGGACAAATGTCCTTCATGTAAAGCTCCCATAGTCGGAACAAATCCGATTTTTTTACCTTCTTTTTTATAATTTTTAAGAAGGCTAATCAGTTCATTTTTAGTATTTAAAACTTGCATGACACTTTATTAAAATCTGGGGTGCAAGTTTACGACATATAATTGAGAATTGAAAATCAAGACTTGAAAATTATTGAAAATAGTTCTGATTTTTCAGTCGTTTTCAGTTATTTATACAAAGTATGGATAGCCGGATGTACTGAGGTCAGGGCTTCTATGAGTTCACTCCGGCTGACACCTTCCCGCATAACGATAAAAATTGTATCGTCCCCGGCAATGGTTCCCAGGATTTCAAAATAGTTTTCACTATCTATTAATACGGTTACTGCATTGGCATATCCTGGTAGAGTTTTTACAACAGCCATATTACCGGAAAAATCGATGCTGAGGATGGTATCAGTAATGATGGAAGAGACTTTTTCTTCCCTTTGCTCATTGATACTTTCCGGAATGACATAAATATAACCTTTTTCTTTATGGGGGATCTTAGCTACTTTCATGAATTTCAGATCCCGGGACAAAGTACTTTGCGTTGCTTCGACATTCATTTCTTTCAACCGGAACAGTAGTTCCTCCTGGGAAGAAATCAGTTCTGATTCAATCAGTTTCCGGATCGTCAAAAGTCTTTTTGTTTTGTTTCTCATAAAGTCTTTATTATAAATGAACTATGCAAAGTTAGAAAAAAATTCGGCCTGAAGGAGAAAATACCGTGAGTTTATCGAATTTCGTTTTCTGGTTTCGGAAATGTTTTCGTATTTTTATTCATTTTTATTGCATAAATATTCTTGTATTGAGAAGAAAGTTTGTTAAATTTGCGCCAATTTGGACGTTTGATAAATTAGTTCATATACAATAGATATGCAAAATTTGAAGAAAGCGCGTTTGGTTCTGCAGGACGGAACAGTTTATGAAGGTACTTCATTCGGATATGAAAAACCAGTTTCCGGTGAGGTTGTGTTTTATACGGCTATGACAGGTTATCCGGAAAGTCTGACCGATCCTTCCTATAGAGGGCAGATATTGGTGCCTACCTATCCTATGATCGGAAATTACGGAGTACCGGTTGATGACGAAGAAGACGGGGTCTCGAAGTTCTTTGAATCCGATAAAATTCATTGTACAGCTTTGATTATTTCGGATTATTCATTTGCATATAGTCATTGGAATTCACAAAAAAGTCTCGGACAATGGTTGAAAGAACAACAAATTCCGGGACTTTTTGGTATAGATACACGTGCGTTGACAAAAAAATTACGTGAACACGGAACTATGTTAGGCAAGATAGAATTTGATTCTGTATCCATTCCTTTTTATGATCCGAATGAAAACAATATTGTAGCGGAAGTTTCTACCCAAGAGGTAAAAATATATGGAAACGGTAAATATAAGGTCATTCTGGTAGATTGTGGCGTGAAGAACAATATTATCCGCTGTTTGCTGAAACGGGATGTGACCATCAAACGGGTACCCTGGAATTACGATTTTACTCAGGAAGTATGTGATGGGTACTTTCTTTCGAACGGACCGGGAGATCCTGCTAAATGTGATGTAACCATAGAAAATATAAAAAAAATACTGAATGGTAATAAACCGATTATGGGAATATGTCTCGGAAATCAATTGATGGCCAGAGCTGCCGGTGCTGAAACTTATAAATTGAAATACGGACACCGCAGTCATAATCAACCGGTGATGCAGCCCGGAAGTCATCGTTGTTATATTACTTCTCAGAATCATGGTTTTGCTATCGATGATAAAACTTTACCGACTGACTGGGAACCTTTATTTGTAAATGTGAATGATGGTACAAACGAAGGAATACGTCACCGGACAAAACCTTTTTTTTCTGCTCAGTTTCATCCGGAAGCTTCCAGTGGTCCTGTAGATACTGAATATCTTTTCGACGAATTTATCAGAAATATTGAAAAGAGCAGAGATTGTTAAAGACCATGCGGTATAATCAAAATCAATAAATCAAAATGAAAGAAATCAATAAAATATTATTACTGGGTTCGGGAGCATTAAAGATAGGTCAGGCAGGTGAATTTGATTATTCGGGATCACAAGCTTTAAAGGCTATCCGGGAAGAAGGAAAATACAGTGTACTTATTAATCCGAATATTGCTACTGTTCAGACCTCTGAAGGAGTGGCTGACAAAATATATTATTTGCCTGTAACAGCTGAATATGTTGAAGAGGTGATTAAGAAGGAACGACCTGACGGTATTCTGCTCTCTTTTGGAGGACAAACAGCATTAAATTGCGGTGTGGAACTTTACCAAAAAGGTATTCTTGAAAAATATGATGTACAGGTTCTGGGAACTCCTGTACAAGCTATTATTGATACAGAAGACCGGGAAATATTTACTGGTAAACTGCGGGAAATAGATGTGAAAACTCCCCGGAGTATTGCGGCGAATAACATGGAAGAGGCAATTCAGGCTGCCCGGGAGCTGGGCTTTCCGATTATTGTACGTGCAGCTTATACATTGGGAGGTTTAGGTTCCGGGTTTTGTTCAGACGAAGATGAACTCCGGAAATTGGCTGTCAGTGCTTTTTCTTATTCTCCCCAGATTTTAGTGGAGGAATCCCTGAAAGGATGGAAAGAAGTTGAATATGAAGTAGTACGGGATCAATATGATAATTGTATCACCGTATGTAATATGGAAAATTTTGATCCCCTTGGAATTCATACGGGTGAAAGCATAGTAGTTGCACCTTCCCAGACTTTGAGTAACAGTGAATACCATAAGCTCCGTGCTATTGCGATTAAAATAATCAGACACATAGGTATTGTGGGAGAGTGTAATGTACAATATACTTTAGATCCGGATTCTGAAGATTACCGGGTAATTGAAGTGAATGCTCGCCTCTCCCGTTCCAGTGCTTTAGCTTCAAAAGCAACGGGTTATCCTTTGGCTTTTGTTGCTGCAAAATTAGGTATGGGGTATGGTCTGCATGAGATCAAAAATTCTGTCACTAAAGTGACGACTGCGTGTTTTGAGCCAGCTTTGGATTATGTGGTTTGTAAAATTCCGCGTTGGGACTTAAATAAATTTGAAGGAGTTTCCAAATTGATAGGTTCTTCCATGAAAAGTGTGGGTGAAATTATGGCTATCGGACGTACTTTTGAAGAGGCTATTCAGAAGGGACTCCGCATGGTTGGACAAGGTATGCATGGTTTTGTCGGAAATAAAATTCAGGTTTCTAATGTGGATGAAGAGTTGGTAAATCCGACTGATAAACGGATTTTCGCTATAGCAGAGGCCTTTGATAAGGGATACAGTGTAGATAAGATACACGAAATGACTCGGATTGATAACTGGTTTCTGGAGCGTTTACAAAACATCCACTGTCTGAAAAACGAATTGGATAAATATTCGGTTATTACTGGTGTCAGCTCTGTACTGCTGCGTAGAGCAAAACAAATGGGATTTTCAGATTTTCAGCTTGGAAGGTTGTGTATCAAAGATGAGAACATGACGGTCCATCAAAAGATGCTGATGGTTCGTGAATACCGGAAAGGAATGGGAATAGTTCCCTGTATTAAACAAATAGATACTCTGGCCGGAGAATATCCGGCAATGACTAATTATTTGTATGCCACGTACAATGGAACAGAAAATGATATTGATTATGAGCATGATGGCCGTTCAGTGATAGTACTCGGATCAGGTGCTTACCGGATAGGAAGTAGTGTGGAATTTGATTGGTGTGGGGTAAGTGCTTTGAATACTATAAAAAAAATGGGTTATCGTTCGGTGATGATCAATTATAATCCCGAAACAGTAAGTACAGACTATGATACTTGTGACCGTTTGTATTTTGACGAACTGTCTTTTGAACGGGTAATGGATATTGTGGAACTGGAAGATCCTAAAGGGGTGATTGTGTCTACGGGTGGTCAGATTCCTAATAATCTGGCTATGCGTTTGAAAGGTGAACATGTTAATATTCTGGGAACTTCGGCTGAATCTATAGATCGGGCAGAAGATCGTCAAAAGTTTTCCACTATGTGTGATATGTTGGGGATAGACCAACCGAGATGGAAAGAATTAATCAGCCTGGATGATATCTATAAATTTGTGGATGAGGTTGGTTTTCCGTTGTTGATCCGTCCTTCTTACGTCCTTTCCGGAGCGGCTATGAACGTGGTGTCTAATAGAGAAGAACTGGTTCATTTTCTGGAATTGGCTGCTGAGGTGTCAAAAGACCATCCGGTGGTGGTGACTGAATTCATTGAACAGGCCAAAGAAGTTGAGATCGATGCGGTGGCTCAGAATGGAGAAATTAAAGCCTATGCTATAAGTGAACATGTTGAATTTGCAGGGGTTCATTCCGGAGATGCTACCATTGTTTTTCCGGCCCAGAAGTTGTATGTTGAAACCATGCGTCGTATTAAAAAAATTGCACGTGCAATAGCTAAAGAGCTAAATATTTCAGGTCCTTTTAATATGCAATTCTTGGCGAAGGATAATGATATAAAAGTGATAGAGTGTAATCTTCGCGCTTCCCGTAGCTTCCCTTTTGTATCTAAAGTCTTAAAATATAACTTTATAGAAATGGCAACCCGGGTTATGTTGGGAGAACATGTAAAAGAACTGAGTAAATCAGTCTTTGATCTGGATTATGTTGGAGTAAAGGCTTCCCAGTTTTCATTTGCCCGTTTATTAAAGACTGATCCTGTACTGGGAGTAGACATGGCTTCTACGGGAGAAGTGGGATGTATAGGTGAAAACTATTATGAGGCGATCTTAAAAAGTATGATTTCCGTAGGACATCGTATTCCTGAGAAAAATATTCTGATCTCTTCAGGACCAAGTCGTTCAAAAGTGGAGTTATTGAATTCTACTAAAATGCTGATAGAGAAAGGCTATACTATATTCGCGACAGCCGGAACAGCTAAATTTTTTGCTGAAAATGGTATAGAAGTGATTGTTTTGTATTGGCCGGATGAAGCCAAAGAACCCAATATTATGAATTATCTGAGAGAAAAGAAAATCGACCTGGTCATCAATATTCCTAAAAACTATACGAAAAGAGAATTGGACAACGGTTACAAAATCCGAAGGGCTGCGGTAGATTACAATATCCCATTGATTACTAATGCGCGGCTCGCGAGTGCATTTATTTATGCTATTTGTAAAGTAGATAAAAAAGATATAGCGATTAAAAGCTGGGATGAATATAAGTGATTAGAAAAAAAATCTTATAGAAAAGTAAGGAGTAGAGTAAGTCCGTTATTTTTAATTACTTTTGTTTTCTAAAACAATTCAGAATACTCATGTTAAAGAAATATTGGAAATTATTCGTAATCTTCTGGTCTGTAGTTCTATTCTGTATAGCCGGTGCATTCTTGTTCTTTTGGCTGATTGCTGAAGGTAAATTGGGTTTTATGCCCACATTCGAAGAGTTGGAGAATCCCAATAATCGTTTTGCATCAGAAGTCTATTTTGTAGATGGGCCTATTATGAATAGGTATTTTGAAAAGGAAAACCGTAAATATATTGAATATCAGGAGATACCGCAATCAGTTATCGATGCCTTGATAGCAACGGAAGATGTTCGTTTTTACGATCATAGCGGGATAGATGTCCGGGGATTATTCCGGGTTGTAAAAGGAATTCTTACAGCTAACACTTCTGCCGGAGGAGGTAGTACCATTAGTCAGCAGTTAGCCAAGATGTTGTTTCCCCGTGAACCTGACTTAAATGTAATCGGTCTGGTTGTCCGGAAGTTCCGGGAATGGATCATTGCTGTGCGCTTGGAAAAAAGTTATACAAAAGAAGAGATACTGACAATGTATCTGAATAAATACGATTATCTGAACCTGGCGGTAGGGATCAGTTCTGCCGCTGATATTTATTTTCAGGTACCTTTGGATTCTCTGAAGGTGGAACAGGCAGCCATGCTGGTAGGAATGGCTAAAAATTCTTCTTATTACAATCCTGTGCGGCGTCCTGAACTGACTTTAGGCAGACGGAATGTCGTGCTTTCACAAATGCTTAAATATGATAAAATTACAGAAGCGGAATATGATTCCCTGCGTTTGTTGCCTTTGGGATTGAATTTTAAGCGGGTGGATCACAAAGAAGGGTTGGCGACTTATTTCAGGGAATACCTCCGTTTGTTTATGACTGCTGGTAAGCCTGAAAAAGAACATTACAGGTGGAATAAAGATCAATACAAGCTGGACTCCATTGCCTGGGAAACAAATCCTTTATATGGTTGGTGTAAGAAGAACATGAAAGTGGATGGTACCCATTATGATTTGTATGCTGATGGTTTAAAGATTTATACAACTTTAAATTCCAGGATGCAGAAATATGCAGAAGAAGCTGTACAGGAGCATTTGTCGCAAGATTTACAGCCTCTGTTTGATAAAGAAAAGGTGCATAAGGTCAATTCTCCTTTTTCTAATGATATGACTCCGGAGGAGATAGATATGGCCTTAAACCGTTCCATCAAACAGTCTGAACGTTACCGTATTCTGAATAATGCAGGAATGAAGTATGCCGATATCCGGAAAACTTTTGATATTCCTGTACAAATGCAGGTGTTTACCTGGTATGGGATCCGGGATACTTTAATGACTCCGTTGGATTCTATCAAGCATTATAAATCTTTTTTCCGGGCTGGTTTTA
>CAJMQA010000036.1 GCA_905215395.1 uncultured bacterium
ACATGACTTTTTCGCAAACTTCTTCAATGTTGTCTGCCAATACATATTCTCTGGAATTGATCACTGTGTCACAGGCTTGGATGGCTTCCGTGAGCAATTCCGGCTGGTTGTTCAGCTGTGCCTGCCAGCCGTAGACATAAGCCAGAATGGCCCATGCCGTACCCTGTGAGGGGATCTGTTTGTCGGTCACCGGGTTGCCGTTTATGTCCTTTAGTCCGCTTACCGGAGGTAATATCTCAATGGCCTTTTTTAGGTCCTGTATAATGTAGCTGCAAACTTCCGTCCAGGGACGCCGTTCTTTCGGGGATACATCTTCAAAATTTCTGACAATGGGGGCGTTGCCCCAGAGCTGGATTGTACGGAAGTAGGTGTAAGCCCGGATGACATAGGCCTGTCCCAGGTAAAAATTGTAACGTTCCGGCGACAAACCGGCTTTGTGAATGTTATCGATGATCATATTGGCCATCGCGATGGTCTTGTATTCTCCTTCCCAATAGAGACTCGGATCTGACTTTCCGTAAGTGTCTTTAAAATTGTTGTGGGTCAGTGTTTCCCACATGACATCGAGATAATCGAAAGGAAGAGCGCGTTGCAGGTAAAGGCGCGGACTGACATCCCCGAAACAGCTACGGAATACCGAATGCATGGAGCTGACTGCGGTATTGATGTCCTGTTCTGTTTTGAAAAAATTGCTGTAAGTGACTGCATTTTTGGGTTCGGTGTTCAGAAAGTCCGAACAGGCTCCCCAGAATAAAACAGACAGAAATAGTGGTATGATTTTTTTCATGGTCTAGAAATTTAAAGTGATTCCGATGGTCAGACGTTTCGATAAGGGATAATTGTTATAATAATCAATTCCGGTGGTCAGGTCCACGCTTTCAGGATCGCTTCCCGAATAGTTGGTAATCACGAAAAGATTTTCACCGGAAAGGAATATACGGCAGTCGAATCCGGTGGCCTTCTTTACCGGTTCCGGGAGTGTATATCCCAGGGTGAGTGTTTTCAGACGTAAAAAATTGACCTTTTCGACGTTTGACGAAAGATTGGTGGAAAAGTTATTCAGTCCCTGATCGGCCCGGTTGGCAGGCAGGTCCGTATGGTCTCCCGGTTTTTCCCAGAAGGTGACTTTATCCAGATCTGCAAATACGGGAGTGATCATTCTGTTCGGATCGCCCTGTATGATGGTACCTATACTTGCATTTCTGGCTGCATTCAGGATGTGCCGTCCGATCATGTAATTAAACAGCAGGTTCAGATCGAATCCTTTCCAGGTGAAGTTGCTGCTGATTCCTCCCTGTGCAATGGGGAGGGGACTGCCGAAACTTTTCCGGTCGTCCAGCAGAGGCGGACGGGCAGAGATGGTCCCGTCGCCGTCGAGGTCGGCAATCTTCCGGTCTCCCGGTCTGTAATACTGGCTTAATGCTCCCAGATATTGTTTCCTGTCCCGGGGGTAATAATAGGGCACTTCGCTTTGCTGGTTGTAATAACCGTTGTCCTGATAGGCCATGATCTGGTTCAGGGGTTTGCCGATAATGCTGAGGTTATTTTGCAGGTATCGGTTTTTAAAGTCTCTGCCGTTATTGCTTTCCACCAGTTTGTTCCAGTTGCGGGCAATGTTGAAGGTAATGGTCCAGGTCAGTTTTTCTTTCCGGATAATGTCCCCCTTCAGTTGTAATTCCACACCGGAATTGCAGATGCCGTAAGCATTGCGCCACTGGTTTTTGAAAGGGCTGTCGGGGAGTGGGACCGTGGCCAGCATTTTGTCTGTATAGCGCCTGTACCAGTCAAAAACGATACCGACCCGGTGATCCCAAAGGTCTGCATCCAGTCCGATGTCCCATTGGCGGGTTTCCTCCCAGCTCAGTTTTTTATTCAGAAATCCGTCTGTCCATTCAGGAACGACGGTCTGATGTCCGTTGTAGGTTGCGGAGTTCAGTGAAAAAATACCGTGTGCCAGATAGGGACTATTGAAATGTTTGCCCGAAACGCCCCAGGAAATGCGTAGCTTTCCATAGCTCAGCCACGACAGTTCTTTCATAAAGTTCTCTTCCGAAAAAGCATAGGCCGCGGCAAAAGAGGGGAATGTCCCCCAACGGTTGTTTTCTCCGAAAGTAGACGAGCCGTCACATCTGAGGGATATGCTTACCAGGTATTTTTTCCGGTAATTATAGTTGACGCGGAAAAAGGTACCGATTAGCTTTTTTTCCTCCATGTCTGAATTTGCATTTTTCAGCGGACGGTTCTCTTCGGTGTTATAGACGAGACCTCCTCCGATGTATTCAATTTGGTTGACGTTACCTTTTCCCCAGGCCCGGATGGAATTCATCCAGTCTGCCTGAAAGGACAATCCGGCAAGGAGGTCTATGGAGTGGCCGTTGAATGTCCTGTTGTAGTTTAAGGTGTTTTCATTCAGCCACATCAGACTGCGGTTGATGGCTCCGGATGAGACTGTTTCGTTATATTCGTCGAGTTCTGCCGGTTTAAAAATTTGCAGATTCTGCTGCGAATAATCTGCTGCCAGAGAGGATTTTAGTTTTAAGCCCGGTAAAATTTCATACGCCATATCGAAACTGGTCCTTAAACGGTAGGATTCATTTTCCTCTTTGACATTTTCATACATTTTGGTCATCTCCTCAAAAGCAGCGGTTCCTTTTCCGGGATAGAGGCTGGAAGCATTGATCAGCTCTTTCGGGATGGTTTCGATCTCCTCATTGGTGATGGAAGTAAAAAGCTCTCTTCCCCGGGCGGGGCGGTTGCGTCCGGTACGTGCCAGGTAAAAACGCAGGTTGCTTTCGACTTTTGCGAAAGGGATGACGTACAGGTTTGAGAGGAGTTTGATGCGGTTGAATCCCGTATTGGTTAATGTCCCCCGTTCCGTGTAGTACCCCAGCCCGATATTGTAACTGATATTTTTTGCCCCTCCTGCGATTTGTATATTTGCATCCGTTACCTGGGCGGGACGGAAATAATAGCCCAGCATATTGGTGCTGTTGTTATAGAATTTGTTCAGGCTGTCCTGTAAGGCAGGCAGGCTTTTCCCTTTTCCGTTGCCGAAATAATACCCCAGATTGGCTCTGTTTGCCAAGGCTTCGTCCCAGCTTTCCGGATAGCGGTAAGTGTTGGTTTCTTTGTCATAATAGGCTGTTGAATAGTTTTCAAGAGCCTGTTGCCTTAACCGGCGTTCAGCATTACCTCCGGTTTGTTCCGGGAGGAAGGTTTTGATGCTGAAGGTCTGGGAAATATTTATGCTGAAACGGGCTTTCTGGTTCAGCCGTCCTTTTTTGGTGGTCAGCAGGATTACTCCGTTCGCTGCCCGTGAACCGTAGATAGCTGCGCTGGCAGCATCCTTCAGCACCTGTATGGATTCGATGTCTGCCGGGTCGATTTCGGCTAATGCATTCAGACCCGTGACAGGAGATGTGAAGGTATGCATAGGCACTCCATCGATGACCCAGAGAGGTTCCGATCCGCGTCGCCCGGTCTCCAGCGAAAGCGAATTGTATCCCCGTATGGTGATACTTGTCCCTCCGCCTCCCGGAGCTCCGGCAGCATTCACCACATTCATGCCGGACACCCGTCCTTGCAGCAGGTTGCTGATGGAGGGAGACGGGATGTCCTTTATTTCTTCAGCCTTGACAATACTCATGGCTCCGGTCATTTCACGTTTGGATTGCTGACCGTAAGCGATGACCTGTACTTCGTCCAGTGCAGCAATTTCTTCCTCCAGGCGGATACTCAATGGTGTCCCGGTACGGAATTTTGCAGACCGGGTTTTGTATCCCACACAGGAAAAAGTCAGTGTTCCTTCAGACATCGGCAGGTTAAGTGTAAAATGTCCCTTGTTGTCTGAAGCCACCCCGATAGTGGTATTTCCCACCCGGATAGTGACTCCGGGTAATGGGGTACCTTTGGTGTCAGTGACTTCCCCTTTGATGAGATGGTTTTGTGGTTGCTGGTAAGGTCCCGGAAACGCCTGCACGGGATTGATGCAGACCAGAAATAAGGGTAAAATGATCATAATAGGCCAGCGTTTTTGTATACTCCGGCCTGGACTACGTTTGTTTTTTTTCATAACTTTGTAGTGTTAATTAGTAAATAAGTAATTAATTAATGTCAGGGGAATCTTTCGGGTCCAATCGGTTGATTTCCCTGTCTTTTGTTTGCATGCTCAGTGTTTGTTTTTCTTCACCTCCTTTCTTATTGTTGTTGTGGTTATATTCAGTTGTGATTGTCTTTCCGGATTTCCAGTTTATCGCTCTTTACTGTAATTGTAATCCGATCGCCGGGACTAAAGCCTGCATCCTGCAACCATTTTCCCATCAGGCGTAAACGGGGCTCCGGATGAAGGCTGCCGGACAAAAATCTTTGTCCGGTTGAAACTGTCAGATGGCGTTTTTTAAAGGCTTTGATTTTATTCATGGTTTTGCGTTGGGCATTACAGATGGCCGGATGTGATCATGAACGGTTCTTGTGAATCGTGGGGAAGAGAGGAGTCCGGCGTAGGCCTGAGGGATATGTCCACTTACAGAAGTGAATTTCCAATTGATTTTTAAAATGTCAGTTTGTTCCATCGTGTATGTTTTTATTGCCGGAAAAGGAATTTCCCTTTTCTCTGAAAATTATTGTAGGCTGACAAAACTTCCTTTTTTCATTGTTGCAACGTAAAAATTACAAAAGCAATTATTGCTGAAAAAAGATACGCCTGAGGCGAAATAACCAATATATAAGCCCTTACGGGTGAAGAACCTGAATGATTTTCGTTGTATCAGTATTATGGAATACTAATAGAAGAAATAATCTTATCAAGTGATACAAAGGTAATGATGAACTATACATCATCAAAATATTTTAGTAAAAATCTTTTATTTATACTTTAATTTATCAATAATGAATAGAGAACATACAACTATCGAACTGTATATTATTGAGGCAGTTAAGAAAAGGAGAGAGGAATTAAAAATAAATCCGAATAAGCTGTCTAAGGAAATAGGACTTGATCGGACGTTAGTCCGCAGTGTTGAAAATTTGCAGTCTGGAAGTAAATACAATTTGAATCAGCTGAATGAAATAGCTAAAGTGTTAAAATGTAAAGTTGCTGATTTTTTACCTGATCCTTATGTAGAAGAAGATTGTCTGGAAGAATATCATGAGATCAGAGAGGAAAGATTAAAAAGGAAAAAGAACCCGAAAAGTTAATCTGAAACTCTTTTTCTGAATTATAATTTAGCAGAAGAGTGGTTGATTAACATTAGTTTGTAATTTCTTTTTTTAATATAAAGATGGGCGCAAGGAAAAATATCCCGAAGTATGGAAAAAAACAACCACAGCGTCAAGATTTTTGATTGAGGGATTGTGGTTTAGTATACCCTCAAATTTACGCATCAAAGTATTACCTCCTTTGTTGATGAATATATGTGAGTTTGTCTGGCATATTTTTGAATTAATAACGAAGTTTGTAAAACACCTTACATGATTGCCCCCTATAATAACTTGTCAATCAATTGCTCTTTAACGATGACATAAGCCTCTTGTGGATTGTAGTTCAATTCCGGGCGAATTAGATTCTTTGTGTCACCCAGAAACTCGGTATCTTGCATTTTCTGCTCCATATTGTTGACAAACTGTTTGTGTGTTGGCGGCTTCTCTACATCAAACGATATGTACTTTTTGTAGCACTGCACTATTTCGTGGGTATCACAACCACCATGGGTGAGTGCCACATAAAGGTCAAAGAGGTCTCTGCCTTTCTTTCGTTGATAGAGCGCACGAAGTTTCGTTCCCAACAATTCGTTGTGTCGGTAAGTAGTGAGGTTGGCTTTTCCACTAAACCAACTGTTATTCACTTCAAACGGATGTTTTGCTAAACCAAGTACATTGAAATGTTCAAAGCAATTTATTTCAACCTTAAGACGTATCTGTACTGTAGGCGGAATCTCTGATTCCATTCGGAACAGCATCGTATTATTGTAACGTTTCTGCTTCGTGACACGGTCGGGCAGAAAATCCAATACTTCGCCGAGACGAAACATAGTATCCTTAATGGGACCGGGATTAATCTGTACCAAATCAATATCCTCCGAATACCGGGGTTGAGGTGAGAGATATAGTTTATGCAAGGCTGTTCCTCCACGAAATGCCAATTGTGAAGCCAAAAACTCATCGCTGAATATGGCTACCAGTGCACGGCAGATTATCAAGTCCTGTTCCACTTGTGCGTTATCTTTCCAGGGAACGAAGTTGCTCCACTGAGTTAATGCTGCTCTATTTATCATATATCATCTGTTTCAATTTTACTGTTCACTATTATTTTCCATTTGCTATCTCTTTCTGCACCTGTTGTATCAGCTTCCCGGCTGAGTGACGTATACAACATCTTTCTGCCGGACGCTTTTATGCGGTCAAGAATCACATCTGCTTTTTTTTGTTCAAACAAGACATTTTCCATAATGTAGCCTAATCGCTGAAGAGTTACCAATGTGGTATAATTGCAGAGTTTGTCCGTGAATAGATTCATATCCATTACTTCGCAAAGCTCTTCAAGAATGGTGGCGGCTCGTGACAATCCTCCTATATTTTGAGAATATTGAACAATGTCTATTGCCGTTAATTCTGCCGAAGAATATTTCACGACACCGGTTTCTGTATTCTTTGTCAATAAGAACTCTTCATCTATCTCACGACGGTATGTCCATGACAGCAAAGGATTTTTCTTAACTGAAACTCTTGGCTGTGGCAAAAGCGTTGTAATGGAGAATGTCTGAGGGCGTTGATGCGCAGCTCCTAACAATTCTGCTGCATTCAGCAGACTTACATAGTAGGGCTTGCCGAGATAGGCCATAAGTTGGTCTGCATAATACAAAGGTGGCACAACTCCACGCAATACATAATGAGTAGGAATGATGACGTAAAATCCTCTGTATACGCCAGCAATTATCGTTTTTTTTGCCAGAATGTTAAGTTCTGTTTGTATGTGTTGCGGGGATAGGGATGCAAAATCCTTTTTCACATCTTCTACAGAAAATGTGGAAAATCCATGAATAGCTTTATCGTGAACCCAATTTCTAATAGTCATCTGATTGTATTTTTTGCAAATATAATCAATTTAATTTGATTTATGCAATAAAATAATCCATGAGATGTCACTGCATTTTTGTTTTTCAAGCATAAAGTTTCTTTCCAAAGCTATTATCACAGTTAGTCAAAATACGCAATAAGTATTATTGATAGATTGTTTTATCGCTCATTTTTTTGCACTTTAGTTTTGGCGAGGCTTTCATCGTTTTTTCTTTTAAGTCATTGCACAAAAGTACCGCCATCATCATTTGTTCATTTCTGTTTGATTTTCCCAAAGATAAGTTGTTTCAGGACAAAGAGACAGTTGCTATACCAAAGATAATAAGCCCCTCAGGTATACTGTCTTCCGATGCACCTGAGAGGCGTTCTTCACTAAAAGCTTTTACAAACATTTGTTGGGCATTGTGACAGATGACTTTTAATTTGACTTTACTTTTACCATTCCGTCTGTAAAATTTGATTGGTCATAAAGTCGGAATTCCCAACATTGACTTGTTGTGAACCTAGATTTTCGCCTGAACTACTTGTGTAATGTAAAGTATTCAGACTGTTTTTTTGGAGTTCCAGATTTTGGAAGACGCCGTTTATTGTGGTTTTGACAGTTGATTGTGTATCTTCACAATAAATAGTAGTTCCTGCTGACGCTTGTCCGCCGGGAGTAAGAAGACGTCCGCTCCATACGGAATTGCTGCTGCTTGCTGCAAAAACGGTAAAGAATGCAAATACGCTGAGGAGTAATAGTAATTTTTTCATAGTCTCTCGTGTTTATGGTTCGATATTGATAATGGAATGAAAACGTTCTCAATATAAGAAAAATATTTTTTAAATTAATAATCATAAGTTTATTAATTTGTTTTTTGTTTGAAAATAAATAGAATTGTCGATTTTGTTATTAAATTTAACAATAATGATGTGTTTGTGAGATCTTTCGGAATTCTTCTGCTTTGAGTGCAGATAAATCCTGTTTGGAATTTTTAGATTATGTTGTCACTGGAAGCTCTGAAATTCAGTATGATTGATTTTTGAAATCAAATGGTAATAAGAAAGGCAAACGAACAGTCAGATTTAGGATAACTCATTTCTGATCGGTATATTTGTAATAATTAAAAGCCGGGTGATATGACAAAGCAGGATGCAATAAAAATTTTCGAAGAAAAGAAAGTCCGTACGGTATGGGACAGCGATAGAGAAGATTAAAAAAGGAAGGAAGTCAGTTGACTACAATTTGTAGTCAACTGAAGATGCCCTCGTCAGACGGCAAATATTATAAGACGGATGTTGCAGATACCGAGCAATTATTCCGGCTGATACAATCCATTCCCCCTCCTAAGGCTGAACCTTTCAAGTTATGGATAGCACAGGTGGCTAAGGAACGTTTAGACCAACTGCAAAACCCGGAATCATTTGATGAACACATGGAGATTGCCCGTAAGGGCGGGGGTATTGCTTAGGATGCCCGTTTAAAATTAGAACAAGAAACAGGGGAAAAGGTCGTTACTCCTCTTAATGCAAAAGACCTGTTGGAATTACAAAGCGGAAAAGTGGAGGATGAGAGTTCGGGCAGTGAAGAAACAGAGTAAGGGAATGACCTTTCTGGAATTTAAGAAGCAGCTATTCGATAATTGATATGTCTTTGTATTTTAGAAACCGTCATTTCGGAAACGGCTGTTTCGGAACTATATATTTCTAAATAATGTTTGAGTATGAAATAAACTCCGCCTTCCGGTTATGGGTGGGGTTCGTAGTTGTATTATTTTTTATACTTAGCCCGCAGATAAGCGTGCAACACCTTGTGTAAAAGGGCAGCATTCGCCCTTTCCTCGCCGGATAGGTTGGGGTCGGCTTCTATGCCATTGCAGGCATCCGTCAGTTGTTCGTCGCGGTTGATAAATTCGGGTACGTTTTCTTCCAGGTAGTACATGTCCGACAATTGCATCTTTTCCAGGCATTCGATGGCCAGACTACGTGCCTGTAAGATGTTTTCAGCCCTGTATCTGGCCAGAAATACCTCAATCACCGCGTCTGTAAAATAATCACAGAAATAGTGCAGCAAAAGCAACCTCCGTTTATAGTGTTCCGGCTGGCAGAATTCCTGTTGTTTTAACACGCTTCCAAGTCCCAGATAGGCCAGTTCGGCAATTTCGATGCTGTCTTCTTCCTCTTCGTCCATTTCCAGTAGCAGCATTTTATACAAGGCATCGGCATATTCATCCAGTAAGCCTGCCTGTTCGCTCTCCTGGTAATATTCTTTGCGTTTATTACTGAGTTGGCGCAATTCCTTGGTCAGTTCTTTCCGGTTGCCTTCCCGGCTTAGCTGTTCTACCCTTTGTAAAATATCCCTTAAATCCTTCATCTCTTCTGTATTTTCATTGTTGAGCCGGTTGTGTTGTCTCTGATTTTTCCGGAGCGGAGTTGGAAAAATTGGTCCATCCCTGTGCTTTCAGCTCAAAGGTGTTGCCGTCCCGGGTTGTCATATAACAGCCTTCAGAGGCTTTACAGGTGTGGCCGATGACATGGATTTCCGGAATGGAGGACAGTACTTCGAAGTTTTCTACAGGAGCCGTGAACAGTAGTTCATAGTCTTCTCCGCCCGATAGGGCACAAACGGTGGCATTCATGTTCAGTTCTTCCGCCATTTTGTAAGTCTGGTAATCGATCGGGATTTTTTCTTCATAGATGTTACAACCTACGCCGGAATCTTTGCAGATGTGCAGGATTTCGGAAGCCAGGCCGTCGGAGATGTCTATCATTGCCGTCGGAAGTATCTTTTTGTCTTTCAGCAGTTGGATGACGTCTTTGCGGGCCTCCGGTTTCAGCTGGCGTTCCAGTATATATTCATAACCGGAAAAATCAGGTTGGGCCTGTTCGTTGCCGTTGAATACCAGTTTTTCACGTTCCAGTAACTGTAAGCCCATATAGGCAGCCCCCAGGTCTCCGCTGACGCAGATCAGCTGGTTTTCTTTGGCTGTATTCCGGTATACAATCTCTTTTTCGCTGGCTTCGCCCAATACGGTGATGCTGATGCACATGCCTGTTTTGGATGAAGTGGTGTCACCCCCTATCAGGTCAATACCGTAATGCTCGCAGGCCAGGTAGACGCCGGCATAAAATTCTTCCAGTCCTTCGACGGAGAAATGGTTGGATATGGCCAGGGCAACTGTAATTTGCTTCGGTGTCCCGTTCATGGCATAGATGTCGCTGGCATTTACGGCGACGGATTTATATCCCAGATGTTTCAACGGGGTGTAGGTCAGGTCGAAATGAACCCCCTGGATCAGCATATCGGTGCTCACCAGAATTTTTTTATTTCCGTAATCCAGGACAGCCGCGTCGTCGCCAACCCCCTTGCGGGTGGATGTGTTTTTTAGTTGGATGTTTCTGGTTAAGTGGTCGATCAGACCGAATTCCCCTAGTGTTGACAGTTCTGTATATTTTGCCATGTTGAATATAGGTTTCAGTTTCAGATACAGCAAAATTAATGGAAAAAAGCCGATTGTACAATTATAGTTTGTATTTATCCGTTTATAAAAAGAATCAACTGCATGTTCAGATTCAAAAGGTTGATGTCTTAAATAAATTTCTTACTTTTGTCAAACGATAGAAAATGTCGTTCAGAACGGATTATAATTGTTTTTTATGGATAATATAATAGAAGAAGTTACCGGGAGCGAATATAAATATGGGTTTGTGACGAATGTGGAGACGGAGACCATAGGTAAGGGGCTGAATGAAGAGGTGATCCGGACTATTTCGGCAAAGAAAGAGGAACCGGAATGGATGTTGGAATTTCGTCTGAAAGCATATCGGCACTGGTTGACCATGAAGATGCCCCGCTGGGCTCAATTGGATATTCCGGAGATTAATTATCAGGATATTGTATACTATGCTGCTCCGAAACAAAAGGAGACTAAAAACTGGGATGAGGTAGACCCTGAGTTAAAGGCAACCTTTGATAAACTCGGAATTCCTTTGAATGAACAGATGGCTCTGTCCGGAGTGGCTGTAGATGCCGTGATGGACAGTGTGTCTGTAAAGACTACTTTTAAAGAGACTCTGGCAGAACGGGGAGTTATCTTTTGTTCTTTCTCTGAGGCGGTGAAGAACCATCCGGATCTGATCCGGAAATACCTGGGTACTGTTGTGCCCTATAGCGATAATTATTTTGCAGCTTTGAATTCTGCTGTGTTCAGTGACGGATCGTTTGTATATATTCCGAAAGGGGTGCGTTGTCCCATGGAGTTGTCCACCTATTTCCGTATCAATGCCCAGAATACGGGGCAGTTTGAGCGGACGCTGATCGTTGCGGAAGATGATGCTTATGTCAGTTATCTGGAAGGATGTACTGCTCCGCAACGGGACGAGAATCAGTTACATGCTGCTATTGTGGAAATCATTGTAGAGAAAAATGCAGAGGTGAAATACAGCACGGTACAAAACTGGTATCCGGGAGATAAAGAGGGGAAAGGCGGGATTTATAATTTCGTGACCAAACGTGGTATCTGCCGGGGAGAAAATGCCCGTCTGATCTGGGCGCAGGTGGAAACGGGTTCCGCTATTACCTGGAAATATCCCAGTACCATTTTGAAAGGGGATGGTTCGGTGAGTGAGTTTTATTCGGTGGCAGTGACCAACAACTACCAGCAGGCCGATACCGGAACCAAGATGATACACATTGGGAATAATACCCGCAGCCGTATTGTTTCAAAAGGTATTTCGGCCGGATACAGCAGCAACTCCTACCGGGGAAAGGTAAAGGTGGTGAAGAGTTGCCGGAATGCCCGGAATTATTCGCAGTGCGATTCATTGTTGCTGGGGGATAAATGCGGAGCGCATACTTTCCCTTATCTGGAGATTGAGAATTCTACTGCTCAGGTGGAACACGAAGCGACGACCTCCAAAATCGGTGAGGATCAGATTTTTTATTGTAACCAACGGGGAATTTCAACTGAAGATGCAGTGGGCCTGATCATCAAAGGATATGCCGGAGATGTGCTCAATAAAATGCCGATGGAATTTGCAGTAGAGGCACAAAAGCTTTTGCAGATCAGCCTGGAAGGAAGTGTCGGATAAAACTAAAATTGAAAATATGATGTTAAAGATAAAGGACTTACATGCCTCGGTAGATGGCAAAGAGATATTAAAAGGAATCAATCTGGAGATCAAAGCCGGAGAAGTTCATGCAATTATGGGCCCGAACGGGGCTGGTAAAAGTACGTTGTCTGCCGTGCTGACCGGACGGGAACGTTTTGAGGTCACCAAAGGGGAGATTGAATTTAATGGCAAGGATTTACTGGAAATGCCGGCAGAAGACCGTGCCCGGGAGGGGATCTTCCTGAGCTTTCAGTACCCTGTGGAGATTCCGGGGGTGAGCACTGTGAATTTTTTAAAGACAGCAGTCAACGAGATCCGGAAATACCATGGACAGCCTCCTTATCCGGCAGGTGATTTCCTGAAAATGATCCGTCAGAAGATGGAACTGGTGGGGATTGACAATAAATTGCTGAACCGTTCGCTGAATGAAGGATTTTCGGGTGGGGAAAAGAAAAAAAATGAAATCTTCCAGATGGCGGTATTGGAACCGAAACTGGCGATCCTGGATGAGACCGATTCGGGTTTGGATATCGATGCCCTGCGTACGGTTGCCAATGGGGTGAATAAACTGAAACGCCCGGACAATGCCACGATCGTGATCACCCATTATCAGCGGTTGCTGGATTATATCGTTCCGGATGTTGTGCATGTGTTGTATGACGGACGTATTGTGAAAACGGCAGGCAAAGAATTAGTCGCTGAACTGGAGGAAAAAGGATACGACTGGATCAAGGATGAAGTAAACAAAGCTTGACGTTGTGATTGAAAATCTAAGACTGATGGATGGTATAGAAAAAATAAATATAGATTTCGCTACACTTTTCCGGGAAGGAAGGACTTTACTGGATGCCGGAGGGAGTGCGGTGATGAATGCATGCCGGGAAGAAGCATTCCGGAGGTTTGTGGAACTCGGGGGTGTTCCTTTTAAAAAGGAAGATTATACATACCTGAATTTACAGCCTTTGTTCGGAAAGGATTATAATGTTGTCCTGAAGTATATCCCGCAGGAAGTGGATATGAACGAAACTTTCCGCTGTGCTGTGACCGACCTGGTGACCACTCCCGTACTGACAGTGAATGGCTGGTGGTTTGATGGTAATACAGAACCGGAAATACCGGAGGAAGTGGTCATCTGTAGTTTGCAGGAGGCCAGTAAAAAATATCCGGATTTGTTCCACAAACATTATAATCAATATGCGCCTGCGGCAGCTAAGGACGGACTGGTGGCTTTGAATACGGTTTTTGCGCAGGACGGAGTGTTTGTATATATTCCGGACGATGTGGTTCTGGAGCGCCCTTTGCAGATTATCAATCTTTTACGGGCGAAAGCTGATTTGATGGGTTTTCAGCGGAACCTGATTATTCTGGGTAAAAATGCGAAAGCGACAGTGCTGGTTTGCGACCATACCTTGTCCGAACATGACTTTCTGATGAATAATACGACGGAAGTTTACCTGGGACCCAATGCCCACATGGAATATTATCAGGTGCAGAACCAGCATCTGGGAGCTTCGCAGATCAATTCGCTGTTCGTATCGGAACACCGGAATTCGACTTTTGAGAGTAATCTGGTGACTTTGTACGGAGGGACAATCCGCAATAATATGTATGTGGCGTTGAATGAAGAGGGAGGAGAGTGCCATTTGTACGGAATGTATATCCTGGACAAAAATCAGGTAGTCGATAATTTTTCTTATATAGATCATATAGCTCCGCATTGCACCAGCAATGAACTTTTCAAAGGAGTGATGGATGATGCTTCACTGGCAAACTTTACCGGTTGTATACGGGTTCGTCCGGATGCACAGAAAACAGAAGCCTATCAGGCTAATAATAACCTTTTGCTGTCCGATTCTGCCCGGATCAATGCTAAGCCCCAGCTGGTGATCGATGCTGATGATGTGAAGTGTAGCCACGGAGCTACCGTAGGACAGCTGGATGAAGAGGCGATGTTTTACCTGCGTTCCCGGGGGATCGGGTTGGAAGAAGCGCGGATGATGATGATGTTCGGTTTTGCCCACGATGTGATCCGCCGCGTGAAGCTGGAAGCTTTGCGGGTGAAAATAGATGATTTGATCGATAAACGGCTGAGGGGGGAATTGTCAAAATGTTACAACTGCATGATGCAGTGTAAAAAATAGGTGTCATGTTCGATGTCGGAAAAATAAGGGCTGATTTCCCGATTCTGGAAGAAAAGATATACGGGAAGCGTCTGGTATATCTGGATAGTGGTGCCACTACCCAGAGGCCGGTACAGGTCATTGATAAAATGAATGAATATTACCTGAGATATAACTCTAACGTGCATAGGGGAGTGCATTATCTGAGTAATAAATGTACCGATGCCAATGAAGAGGCGCGTGAAGATGTCCGTCGTTTTATAAATGCTGCTGCCGACCGGGAGATTATTTTTACCCGGGGGACGACAGAAAGTATCAATCTGGTGGCTCATTCGTTCGGAGAGGCTTTTATCTGCGAAGGGGACGAAATTGTGGTGACGGAGATGGAACACCATGCCAATATTGTTCCCTGGCAGATGTTGTGTGAACGTAAGGGAGCGGTCCTGAAGGTGATCCCGTTTAATGAGAAGGGGGAACTGGATGTATCGGTTTTGGATACCCTGCTGACAGAACGGGTGAAGATGGTCGGAGTGGCTTACGTTTCCAATGTACTGGGAACTGTGAATCCGGTCCGGGAGATTATCCGCAGAGCGCATGCTGTGGGGGCAAAAGTGCTGATCGACGGAGCCCAGGCTATCCAGCATATCCCTGTGGATGTGCAGGAGCTGGATTGTGATTTCTTTGTTTTTTCTGCCCATAAGATATATGGTCCCACTGGTGTGGGGGTGCTGTATGGCAAAGAGGCTTTGCTGGAACAGTTGCCACCCTGGCAGGGAGGCGGGGAGATGATCAGGGAGGTGCGTTTTGAGAAGACGACTTACAATGAATTGCCTTTTAAATTTGAAGCGGGAACGCCGGATTTTATCGGAATTATTGGATTGGGCGAAGCCATCCGGTATGTGGAGGCAATTGGTTTGGAAGCAATTGCAGCCTATGAACACGGTTTGCTGACTTATGCTATGCAGCAGATGCAGCAGATCCCGCAGATACGGATTTTCGGAGAAGCCACCCATAAGTCTTCGGTGATTTCTTTTGCTTTAGGGGATGTTCATCATTCAGATACCGGGATTTTGCTGGATAAGATGGGAATTGCTGTACGTACTGGTCAGCTCTGTGCCGAGCCTGTCATGCAGCATTATCATGTGACCGGAATGGTACGCGCTTCTTTAGCCATGTATAATACGCAGGAGGAGATAGATATTTTTTGTGAGGGAGTGCAGAAGGTGGGGAAAATGTTTGGCATCCGCTGATTGTTTGGATATAAATTTGTAAAAATGACAATACAAGAGATAGAAAAAGAGATTATCGATGAGTTTTCAGTTTTTGATGACTGGATGGATAAATATGCTTATCTGATTGAGTTGGGCTCCGGACTGGAAGGAATGGACGAAGCGCATAAGACGGAAGAAAACCTGATTAAGGGATGCCAGTCCAGGGTGTGGTTCCACGCAGACATGAAAGATGGATTGCTCTATTTTACTGCCGATAGTGATGCTATTATCACCAAAGGTATTGCCGGGCTGCTGATCCGGGTGTTTTCCGGGCAGAAACCGGAGGATATTGTGAATGCCGACTTGCATTTTATAGATGAAATCGGTCTGACACAGCATCTTTCTCCCACCCGCTCCAATGGATTGTTATCTATGGTGAAACAGATAAAAATGTATGCCATTGCTGCTGATGTGAAGCTCCAGAACGAAAAATAAGAAGTACAATGGTTAATGATAAATATTTAGCAGATATTGATATGACAGCAAGTATTACCAGGGATCTGATTATTGAGAAGCTCTGTACTGTGTATGATCCGGAGATTCCGGTGAATATCTGGGATCTGGGGTTGATATATGACATAGAATTCCCGAAACCGTCGGAGGTAATTATCCATATGACCCTTACTGCGCCCGGATGTCCTATTGCCGATGAGATTGTACAGCAGGTGCACGATGTGGTGATGGAGGTGGAAGGTATTCAGGAAGCTACCGTCAATCTGGTGTTTGAGCCGGCGTGGACGCCCGACCGTATGAGTGAGGTGGCTAAACTGGAATTGGGATACGATATATGACACCAGAGCAACTGAAACATATGGCCCGTGAAACCGGATTTGATGCGGCAGGAATTGCTCCTGTCGCATTGTTGTCTGAGGAGGTCGGGAAGCTGAGACATTGGGTTGCGGAGGGGAAAAATGCGGGGATGGGGTATATGGCCAGAAATATGGAGGTCAGGGAAAATCCGGAACGTCTGGTGGAAGGGGCCCGTTCGGTGATTGTTACACTGACCGGATATTATACGGCTGAAAAGTATCGGGAAGAGGTGCCCCGGATAGCAATGTATGCCCGGGGAAAAGATTATCATATCGTAGTGAAAGAACGCTTATTTGCCTTGTTGAAGCGGATACAGCAGGAGAAAAAAGGAGTGGTTGGCCGTTGTTTTGTGGATTCGGCTCCCGTGTTGGAACATGCCTGGGCGAAACGTGCCGGACTGGGCTGGCAGGGGAAAAATACCTTGCTGATCCGCAGGGGCCTGGGCTCTTATTGTTTTATCGGTGTTATTGTTTCTACCCTTGAACTGGAGGAGTATGACCGTCCCTTTTCCGGTTCTTTTTGCGGGACCTGTAACCGATGTGTAGAAGCTTGCCCGACAGGGGCTCTGATTCCCGGAGAAGTGGATGCCCGTAAATGTATATCTTACCATACCATTGAGAATAAGGACGGGTATCCGGAGGAGATCCGGAAAGTCGCAGGCAACCGGATCTTCGGATGTGATATATGCCAGGAAGTATGTCCCTGGAATCAAAAATTACCCGAACACCGGATTGCTGAATTCCGCCGGAACCCGGAGGTCGCATCCCTGACTGTGCAGGATTGGAAAACAATGGACC
>CAJMQA010000037.1 GCA_905215395.1 uncultured bacterium
CATTGGCTACCCGGTTCAGATCTGTCCCCAGGCTTTCTGCCAGAATGCCTGCAGCTTTTAATGTTATACCATAGGACTTTTCTTTGCAGTAGCTGATGATCCATTCCGGAATTTTATTGTCGTATAGCCGGGCCGATTCGAAATAGAGGCAGTTGGGAGAGGAGCCCAGCTTTTTGAATACTCCTTTACGTTTATCAGGTTTTTTGTTTTTATAGGCCAGCAATAAAATGGTTGAAGGTTGAAAATGGTCTATATATGGAAGAAGATTGTCAAAATCACGGATGTTCTGTGCCTCCTTTACGATGACTACCTGCTGTTCTGACATCATCGGGAAACGTCTGGCTGTATCGGTCACAGTGCTCATAGAAACATCATTTCCATAGAGTATCGTTTGATTGAAAGCTTTTTCATCTTCAGACAATACAGAATTCTCGATCAGTGAGGTTAAGCAGTCGATAAAATAGGGTTCTTCCCCGCATAAAAAATAAATGGGTTTGTATTTCCTGGCTTTTATGTCTTTTCTGATTTCATCGAATGTCATAACCATAATAATTTGAATTCACTGGCAAAATTACTAAAACTTTGTCTCTTTAATGATTTCCTGTACGATCTTTTCAATTTCCGCATCTTCTCCATTGGGATCATAGGCTGCTTTCAGGTTGTTACCGAAAATCAGGGCGATGGATTGCCAGAAGTAGGCATTGACGGTTCCCCGGTATTCCCGGATATGAGCAAAGGATGTCTGACTTGTTTCCCGGTATACCAACCGGATTAATATTCTCCCTTGGGTAATACTGAGTTTCATAAGAGGAGTTTTGAAAGTTTTCATTAACTGGGAGTATTCCTCTTTAATAACTTTTTTCTTTTCGGATTCTTTTGATAGAAGTGCCAGCTTTTGTTCTATTTCATTGACCTTGGCTGCAGCAATCAAAGCGTACGGATATACTTTACGTACATTGTATTCCAGACGGGTTTGACGTTGACTGTAACGGCGAAACCAGGCTTTGCTCCGGTTTTTTTCTTTCACAACAGCCTCCTCTAACCATATATGAGGGATAGTATCCCCGTTGCGAATAATGCAGCGGACGATATCTTGCTGTTGGGCTGATAATATTTTTGTGCCCAATATAAAAAGTATGAGTATGATTATTCTAGGCATCCAAAATAATTTGTTATTTTTGACGCGTAAAAATACGAATAATTGTGGATGAACAATTTCAGGATTTATTTAAAATAAGAAGGAATCGTAAAAAAGTGGAAGTCGGGAATATTTTAATTGCCGAACCATTTCTGCAGGGAAAATATTTTTCCCGCTCGGTTATTTTCATGGTTGAACACGATGAAAAGGGAAGTGTGGGCTTTGTTTTGAATAAGCCGATGGCTTATACGACTTCTGAATTGATCTCTGAGTTGTCCGGCGTGGATTATCCTGTATATATCGGCGGTCCGGTAGAGCCCAATCAGTTGTATTATATTCACCGGCATCCGGAATTGGAGAATGCTTTGCACATTATAAACGGGATTTACTGGGGTGGAGACTTTAGTCAGCTGACGGAAATGTTGAAAAAAGGGGATATTCCGGCAGAAGAAATTCGTTTTTTTGCAGGGTATAGCGGATGGGAAACCGGGCAACTGGAAAGAGAGCTGGAGGAAAATACCTGGATGATAGGGGATATTACCCGGGAGCGCTTTTTTGAAATTCCCAACGAGCACATTTGGGAAATGTCGATGAGTGAGCTAGGAGAACGATACCGGATATGGGCTAATTTTCCGAAAGATCCGATTATGAATTAAAATGATAATAGCAGGCCGTTCTATCGCTGTTCTGAAAAGAAGAGAGGAAAGTCCGGGCAACGCAGGGCGTCGTGCTTCCTAACGGGAAGGAGTCCGAAAGGGCATAGTAACGTAACAGAAAATAACCGTTCCCTCAGGAGTTTTCCTCAGTGGAATAAGGGTGAAAAGGGGAGGTAAGAGCTCACCGGTATCTTAGGTGACTAAGATAGCCGTACGTCTCACGAGTTGCAAGGCCATGTATACCGGCGCTATTGGTCGGCCCGATCAATGCCGGGGGGTAGGCTGCTGAAGCTGTAAAGTGATTTACAGATTAGATAAATGATAGAAACCGTTAAGGTACAGAACCCGGCTTACAGGCCTGCTATTTTTTTATGAATAATCATTTGCAATTAGGAGAAAAATAGGTTTTATTAAAAAATGAATTACCGGAAGTTATGAAATCAATCAGAGAAATATATAATATCGGATACGGTCCTTCTTCAAGCCATACAATGGGCCCCAGCCGTGCAGCCGGTTTTTTTATGGAAAAAAATCCTACGGCAGAGAAATTCAGAATTACTTTGTACGGAAGTCTGGCTCTGACCGGAAAAGGACATGGTACGGATACGGCAATCCTGAAGGTGATCAACCGGCCGGAAGATGTGGAGATTATCTGGAGACCGGACGTAACTCTGGAACGGCATCCGAACGGAATGTTGTTTGAGGCTCTGAAACAGGAAACGGTGGTGAATACCTGGGAAGTATACAGTGTCGGTGGAGGGGCTTTGTGGGATAATCTGGGGACTTTTGATGCCGGGAACTTGTATCCGGTAACAACCATGGCAGAGGTGATGAAATGGTGTCTGGATGAAGGGTGTACTTTTGTCGATTATGTTGAGAAATATGAGGGACCGGAGATTTTTGCTTATCTTGAAGAGGTCTGGGAACAGATGCAGACTACCGTAGAGATAGGTTTACAGACGGAAGGAGTATTACCTGGAGCTTTAAAACTGGCCCGGAAAGCAAGTTCATATAATATCAAAGCGATGCAATCATCAGGTTCGTCCCGTCCTATGGGTATGTTATTTGCTGCAGCCCTGGCGGTATCGGAAGAGAATGCCGGGGGAGGAATGGTAGTGACTGCACCGACCTGTGGGGCATCAGGTGTTTTACCTGCCTTGATGTATTTTCTGAAGCACGACCAGAAAATGCCGGATTACCGGATTATCCGTGGACTGGCAACTGCTGGTCTGATCGGAAATATTGTAAAAAGCAATGGGTCAATTTCAGGAGCTGAAGTGGGATGTCAAGGGGAGTTGGGGACTGCTTGTGCCATGGCTGCCGGAGCTGCAACCCAGATTTGGGGAGGTACCCCCCGGCAGATAGAATACGCTGCCGAGATGGGATTTGAACATAATCTGGGGCTGACTTGTGATCCTGTGATGGGATATGTACAGATACCTTGCATTGAACGGAATGCATTTGTGGCGCAGAAAGCCCGGGAGGCTGCTTTGTATGCCTTGTTTTCCGACGGACGCCATATGGTTTCATTTGATGATGTTGTGAAGACTATGATGGAAACCGGCAGAGATATGCAGGCCAAATACCGGGAAACCAGTTTGGGTGGATTAGCGTGTGTTTGTATGCGGAAACTGAATCATGAACTGGGAAAAAATCTATAATTAAACGCAACTTTAACAATTGGCTGACGTTAACCCAATAGATGATAAAAAACAGATGGCATGGACCGTATAAAACTGAAAGTTTTGGGATTATCATATAGTATGTCACAAGCAGGTGCTTATGCTCTGATATTGGCTGATGAACAGGATTTACACCGGATTCCTATTGTAATTGGTATGCCTGAGGCCCAATCAATTGCCATACAGCTGGAGAAAATGCAAACCCAGCGTCCCTTGACTCATGATCTGATTAAAACCCTTGCCGATGCCATGCAAGTGGCTTTGAAAGAGGTCTATATTTACCGGTTGGAATCCGGTATATTTTATGCTGAATTGTTGTTTGAAACTGAGAAAAACCTGATAAAAATAGATTCCCGTACGTCTGATGCCATTGCGTTGGCTTTGAGATATGAATGTCCGATCTTTACCAATCCGGATATTATAGAAAAGGCCGGAATTTTGGTCGGGAAGGAAGGGAGCGCTCCTGAACCGGTTGTTACAACCCGGGAAACCGGAGAGGAGGCTATTCTGCACTACTCCATACAGGAACTGTCCCAATTGCTGGATGAAGCCGTAAGAAATGAGGAGTATGAGAAAGCTTCTAAAATCAGGGATATACTCAAGAGTAAAAACAAATAGTATTTTAGAAATGAACTACACACTAGTAATATAATAATGATGAACAGTATTAAATTCGATTGCAGTAAAATCCACAGTTTTGTTGACCAGAATGAACTCAGCGCCTTATATCCCCAGGCCCGGGAGGCATTAAAAAGCCTGAAAGACGGTACCGGGAAAGGAAATGATTTTTTAGGATGGCTGGATCTTCCGGTGAATGTAACAAAGGAAGAATTGGCTGATATTGAAAAGACAGCTGCGGATTTGCGTGCCCGTACACAGATAGTGGTGGTCATCGGAATCGGTGGTTCATATCTGGGAGCCCGTGCCGTGATTGAAGCATTGGCAAATAGCTTTCATAATTACGGGCAGGCGGATATGAAGGTGATTTTTGCAGGTCACAACATCGGTGAAGATTACTATTATGAATTAATAGAGTATCTGCAGGATAAGGAATTCGGGATCTGTGTAATCTCTAAATCCGGAACTACAACAGAGCCGGCTATAGCTTTCCGTCTCTTGAAAGAAATGCTGGAAGAAAAGGTTGGAAAAGAGGAAGCCGGGAAACGGATTATTGCCATCACAGATGCTTCTAAGGGGGCTCTCCGTACATTGGCTGATCAGGAAGGGTATAAAACTTTTGTAATTCCGGATGATGTTGGAGGACGGTTTTCAGTTCTGACTCCGGTGGGACTCCTTCCGATAGCTATTGCAGGATTTGATATCAGGGCGTTGATGAAAGGGGCTACAGAAATGCGTCAGGAATGCCTCAGTGGTGAAAAGAATATAGCTTTGGAATATGCAGTAGCACGTACGGCTCTCTACAGAAAGGGATATTGCGTGGAATTACTGGCTAATTTCAATCCGAAACTGCATTATATTACGGAATGGTGGAAACAGCTTTACGGAGAAAGCGAGGGCAAAGAAAATAAAGGTATTTTTCCTGCCGGAGTGGATTTTACCACCGACTTGCATTCTATGGGGCAATATATCCAGGAGGGTGTCCGTATGTTGATGGAAACTGTTATCTCTGTGGAAAAATCAAATTATAAAGTGCAGATACCTTTGGACCAGGCTAATCTGGATAAACTGAATTTTCTGGCAGGCAAACGGGTGGATGAAGTGAATAAAATGGCAGAACTCGGAACCCGGATTGCGCACGTTGATGGCGGCGTTCCGAATATGAGAGTCAGTATACCGGAGTTGAGCGCTTTGTATATTGGACAGCTGTTCTATTTTTTTGAACTGGCATGCGGAATATCCGGGAGTATGCTGGAGGTAAATCCTTTTGACCAGCCAGGAGTAGAAGCCTATAAAAACAATATGTTTGCATTGCTGGACAAACCGGGATACGAAGAAGCTTCAAAAGCGATTAAAGCAAAAATCTAAATTTTAAAGCACTCTGTTTTGGAGTGCTTTTTTTATTGGAAACTCACATATTCCAAGACACATTAACAATAAATACTACTTTTAATGAGAACAATTGCCATCCTGTGCGGGGGAGGACCTGCGCCGGGAATTAATACGGTTGTGGCCACCGTGACAAAAGTCTTTTTGAAGGACGGTTATCGTGTTTTAGCTATTCACGAAGGATATAAAGGGTTATTTGCAGAGCAACCCGAAGTTGAGGAACTGACTTACGAAAAGGCTGATCAGATCTATTGCCGGGGAGGCTCTGCCGTCAAAATGAGCCGTTTTAAACCTAAAGATGAAGATTTTAAGGCCGATCTGTTTGTAAAAGAAGGAATAGAATTATTAGTTACTATCGGCGGAGATGATACGGCTTCTACAGCCAACCGGCTGGCAAAATTTCTGGTAGCCCATCATATCAACATCAAGAATATACACGTTCCTAAGACCATTGATAATGATCTTCCGCTTCCGGAAGGAATCCCGACATTCGGATTTACCTCTGCCAAAGAAATGGGAGTGTATATCGGAAAAATCATCAAGGCTGAAGCTTCTACTACTCAAAACTGGTATCTTTTGATGTCAATGGGTAGGGAAGCGGGGCATCTGGCTTTTGAGATCGGGAAAGGGATACATGCTTCTATGATTATCATTCCGGAAATGTTTGAGAAAACTCAGATCACCATAGATAAGGTGGTACGGCTGATCATTTCTGCTATGATTAAAAGACGGATATTGGGACAAAGATTCGGAGTTGCTGTTATCAGTGAAGGGATTTTCCATTTTCTGAAAGATGAAGATATTGCTTCTACGGGTATAGTATTTGATTATGACGCTCATGGACATCCTGAGCTGAGTGATATCAGTAAAGCCCATGTTATTAATAAAATCCTGCGTAATCGTCTGAAAGAATCTGGTGTGGATATCATCTCCCGGGCTGTCGAAGTAGGGTATTCTTTGCGTTGTGTTGATCCTTCGGCTTTTGATCTGACCTATTGTACAACGCTTGGAATCGGAGTCAAAAAACTTTTTGATGAAGGCCATACCGGTTGTATGGTTGCCGTTAATCTGGAAGAAGAGGTGATTCCGGTCTATTTGAAAGATGTTGAAGATAAAAATGGAAAGATCAGAACCCGGCTGGTAAATATTCATGCGGAAGTAGTCAACCAGACACTGAAAGAGAATATTTATTATCTGACAGCTGCCGACCGGGAGTTTGCCTGCCAATGGTTAAGTTGTCCGGAAGAATACGAGTATCATCAGATCTTAAACATTTGAGAGTGGGGTTATCCCACTCTCAAACTATTTAATATACCGGTATTTTATAGATTAATCCCAGGGAAAGTTGTTGCGGATGTTCATTGGTACCCCCAAACAACTGTGCTCTGGAAGTATAATCAAATTGTCTTCCCCGGTATATCAGGAAGAAGCGGAGATTTTCCTTCATGGGGAAATATTCTATCCCTCCCTGATATCCCCAGGAAGTCCGGTATTTCCCTTTTTCAAAATCACCCTGGCTTTTCCGGATGGAAGCTGTTTCGTACATGCCTTTCACAAACAGGTTCAATTTCGGATAAATCCGGTAATTGATGCGACTGACCAGGGAGAGATAACCACCATCCTGAATGCGTGCCGGACGGGCTTCCGTCTGCAAAAATTCGGATAAAATACCTAGTTTATCGATATCTTCGGCCGAATACATAAAATCGAAGTACATGTTGAAGTTTTCCTGTATCCAAGCTGCTGCCAGGGCCCAGAAATAAACATTTTCCCTCTTCCCTTCGTGAAATAACGAAAAGGAACAACGGGTCAATAAACGCTCTCCCAAAAAATTGCCGTTCCAATTCAGGGTATACCCCAAAGGCGCTTTGGCTACCTCGAAATTTTCCGGTAATGTACCATACGTTTCTCCGGCAGAAGCGGAACGGCTGTCTACAACCTGAAAACGAAGTTCCTGAGAGGGGGTGACCCACCAAGCCAGATTGGCACCGACCAGAAAACAGGTCATGTATTCTCCCATATCTGAATATTCATAAATTTCAGCCGGATTAGCATCGTATTCAAAGCCACCGAAATCTGCATATTGCTTGCCGATAAAAGTCGATAAAGCAGGGGTGATGTGAAAGCCTACCCCCAGACAATCAATGGAAGAAGGCATATTGTCAAGTTCCCCGGAACGGTTACTCCGGTTAAGGTGTTGCAACCACTTGTAAAAAATCCGGTCTGTAATGTTTCCTTTGACTTCCAACCGTACATAATCCAACCGGAAAGCGGAACGATCTGTTTCTTTTCCGGAAAATACTGAATGAAAAGCAATACGTGTATTGAGGTCTATATTTAATAATTTACTGTGTTTGGTATTACCTGTCCACCTTTCTAACAATGTTTTTTCGGGAATTATAGTATCATTTGATACATATTGACTTGCTTGTAAAGAGCCGCCCAAGGCTAATAATAACGGGAGGATTTTTAAAAATTTCATGTTCTATTCATTACCTTTAGTTCAGCCCGCAAAAATAATATAAAACATGAAAACGTTTACATAAAAGTGTTTTAAAAACCGGAGAGTCTTTCCCCGGTTTTTTAAACAGAAATCAGAATAAAGGTAGCTGGTATACTAATCCTAATTCTACACGTTGTGGATTACTGTCACCCACTCCGAATACTTTAGCTTTGTCGGTATATTGGAAGGAGCGGCCGATATAATTCAGGAAGAAATGAAGATTTTCCTTCATCGGATAAAACTCCAGACCGGCCAGATATCCCCAGGAAGTCCGGTATTTCCCTTTTTCCAGCTGATCGTTTGCTTTCTCAACTCTGGCTGTTTCATACATTCCTTTGGCGAATACATTCAATTTAGGAATAACACGGTAATTTAGGTGAAGTATGAGCGACATATAGCGGGTATCCAAAGCCCGGGTGTTATAACCATCGGTAGCTGCAATTTCTGAAATAATCCCTGTCCGGTCCAGATCTTCCGAAGAATACATAAAGTCAAAAAATCCCAAAAAACGGTTCAGAGATATTTCAGTACCCAAAGCATAATAATACCAGTTCTTTTTCTTTGCTTCATGAAAAATAGAGGCGGACCAGCGGGTTTTTAGTTTTTGTTCGAGAAAATTACCATTCCAGTTCAGTGTATAACCTAACGGAGTCTTTGCCTGTTTAATGTTATCAGGTACAATTCCATACATATCCCTGAAAGAACCATTTCGGGAATCGACAATCTGGAAACGGAATTCGTGATTCTTAGTCAGCTGATAAGAGAAATCTATTCCGGTCAGGAAATTAGACATATATTCCAGCATATCACAATATTGATATACTTCGATCGGATTCAGGTCAAACTCGAAACCACCGAAGGCTGTGCACTGTTTCCCTGCAAAAACAGAAAAGTTGTCATAAACATGGAATCCGACAGCTGCATAATCGATAGAGGTGGGGAGATTGTCCAGGCTCTGAGGATTGTTGCTACGGTTTAATCTTTGACGATAACGGTAATAAATCCGGTCGGTAATATTCCCTTTAACCTCCAGGCGTAACTGATCCATACGGAATGCAGTCTGATCGACTTCGTCATTGTTAAAAAAAACGTTGAAACTACCTTGCATGTTCATGTAGACATTGAACATGTCTGTTTTTTTTTCCAGATGGGTTATTTTTTCAAATAACGAAGTGGTGTTCAGGTTCGGATCGGACTGAACATCCAAATGTTGGGCAAAAGCTGTAAATCCGGAAGTCAATATCATTCCGGCAACAATAATTATTTTTTTCATATCCCGTTTTAGTTTAGCTTAGTTTTTATCAATAGTTATTGAAATAGGTCTGTATCGTTTTGTAGTCTTTAGTTTTAGTCAAAGCCAGCATCAGCAGTATACGTGCTTTCTGAGGATTCAGTTCCTGGGAAGCTATAAAGCCAAACTTATCATCGTCAACTTCAGCATCCAGAGTTGTGGGACCGGTAGGTACACGGCTGGAGCGTACAACTAAAATCCCTTGGCGGCTGGCTTCCTCCAATTTGGGAAACAGATTTTTATGAATATTACCATTTCCGACTCCGGCATGTATAATTCCCTGATATCCATTTTGTATCAATGCCTGGAGAGCTTCGGGTTCTACATTGGAGTAGCTGTAAATAATACCTACTTTGGGTAATTTATCGAGATTGCTGACATCAAAAACAGATTGAGTTGTGTGTAGTTTGTCCGTGGATTGATTGTAATGTACTTTACCATCAAATACATATCCCAAAGGTCCGGAATTGGGGGCTTGAAATGTCTGAACATTGATTGTATTCATTTTAGTAGCAGCATGTGCGCCGAGTATACTTCCATTCATAACAATGGTCACTCCGCGTCCCGCAGATTCCGGGGCTGCAGCAGTAACTACGGCATTATAGAGGTTTAATGGACCATCAGCACTCAGAGAAGTAGAAGGCCGCATGGCTCCGACCAATACCACTGGTTTACTGCTTTTTACTGTCAGGTTCAGAAAAAAAGCTGTTTCTTCCATGGTGTCGGTTCCATGAGTGATAACAACACCGTCCACTTCCGGACGTTTCAGTAAGGTATTCAAGTAATTAGCTAATTTTAACCAGACTTCATCCGACATATCCTGGGAACCGATTTTTACAATTTGTTCGCCTGTAATATTTGCAATTTCCCGGATTTCAGGAACAGCAGAGAGTAATTCGTTAATGGCGACCCGACCAGCCGTGTAGCTACTACCTGTAGTAGTGTTCCCCGTTCCGGCAATTGTCCCTCCTGTCGCTAAAATATGTATATTGGGTAGCCTTTGTGCCATTCCGGATAGGTGCGACAGCAGGAACATGGAAAATACGAAAAGAATAATTCTGAATGTTTTCATAACTAGATCGATTTATATTTAATTATCTGAATTTTTAAAACAGGAACTGTACCAGGATCAGACCAGTGGTGACAGAAGTAATCGTAGCGATCAATCCGGGCATCATAAATGAATGATTGAGGACATATTTACCGATCCGGGTAGTACCGGTTCGGTCAAAGTTAATGGCTGCCACAACAGTAGGGTAGTTGGGGATAAAAAAGTAACCGTTGACAGCCGGAAACATGGCGATCAGCAGATAAGGAGAGATCCCTAAAGCTATTCCCAGGGGCATGAAAGCCCGGACAGTAGCTGCCTGGCTGTAGAGTAGTATAGACATGACAAAAAGAGCTATCCCGAATAACCAGGGCATTTGGGTAACTATACCTTCTATGGAGTTTTTCAGTTCTGTCATATTACCTTGTAAAAAAGTATCCCCCATCCAGGCTATACCGAAGATGGCTACGACTGCCTGCATCCCGGCAGAGAATACACTTCCCTGTGCCGCTTTGATACCATTGGCTTTGGTCAGAAGCAGGATCAGGGCTGCCGCAGATAACATCAGAATTTCAATGATGGAAGCCATATCTACTGTGACTACTCGCCCGTCGATCAAATGCGAAGGACGTAAATTATCAAACGAACCAAATATAACAATAAAAACGGTCGCTACGATGAAGATAATGACAGAAAGCAATGCCTTGTGTTTGTTGGCAATGTCCTTTAGTTCATAATGGGTGTTATCGATTAATCCTTCTTGCAGGCGTCGTTGATATTCCGGATCATCCACCAGTTCTTTTCCTACCCGGAGTGAAAAAAGCGCTCCCAGGAAAACTCCGAACAGGGTAGCAGGAATCGTGACCATCAGAATATCCAATAGGGAGATGTTAAATCCGGTAAGTAGTCCCAATAAAGCTACGGTGGCAGCAGAAATGGGACTGGCTGTTATGGCTTGCTGTGAAGCAATAACGGCGATTCCTAGGGGACGTTCGGGACGGATTTTGGTTTCCCTGGCAACTTCTGCGATAACCGGCAGTACAGAGTAAGCAACATGTCCGGTTCCAGCTACAAAAGAGAAGAAATAGGTAACCAACGGACTCAGAAACGTAATCTGAGCGGGTCTTTTACGTAGCAGATGTTCTGCCGCTTTCACCATCAGGTCCAGCCCTCCGGCAGCTTGCATGCAGGCTGCTGCAGTAATCACTGCAACTATCATCAGCATAACATCTATCGGCGGAGCAGTGGGTTGCAAGCCGAATACAAAGGTGAGAATACCCAATCCGATACCTCCCATAACCCCAAGGCCTATACCGCCCAACCGGGCGCCGACAATGATGGCCGTCAATACAAAAGCAAATTGTAATAGCATATCTATGTTTTTATCCCATGAAAGTTGTACAGGAATTGGGCAAAAATGTTTCATTCTTATGTATATATATATATCGCTTTTCTTGTAGTATTAAAAAAAAATGCAGATATTCGCAATTGTTTTATAGAATCTAGGGAAAACTTTGTGTGACAATTAAAAACAATTGAGAATGAAAAAATTAGGAAAAATTAAATTATTAGCTGTTTCTGTTTTGATTATGCTAGGCATGAGTTCATGCCTGAAAAATAGTGATCCGGATTTTGCTATAGGAGCAAATCCTTGTTTTATTTTGCAGGAAGGAACAAATAATTTCAGACCTGTTATGAGGGTTTATGCTTTTGAAAGTATACAGAGTATAAGCCTTAAATATACACCGGCCGGTGAACTGCCGAATCAGTCGTATATGTTCAGTGCTGCTGATCAGACTAAAACACAATGGTGGTTGAGCGATATTTATGGCAGTAGTAGCAGTAACGAAATCCCCAACGGGACTTTTACCATTACAGCTTCCAATCTGGAAAGCCAACCGGCTTCTTTGTCTATTCCGGTAGATATTGATAAAAAATTAGGAGAATTGAACTTTAAAAACTTCGCTTATACAGTAAATGACGGTATTACAGCAGAACTTGACAAAGTGGAAAATGCGACGGATTATGTATTGATGTTCAAGTTCAAAGATCAGGGTGACTGGTTGTTTACTTCTATTTCTGTGAATTCTGAGGGTGCTGAAAACTCTCCGGTAAAGGTATCTTTAACTCCTTCCAAACTAACCAGTTTGTTCGGTAATCTGGAGAAGGGAACTACAATGACGGTTGCTATCGGTGCAGCCTATGCAAAATCAGGAAGTCTTCCTTTGATTGCTACTAGTCGCTCAGGTATCCTGAATATCACCTGGGGTGAAGATTCTACCTCAGCAGAATAATAAAGGAAAATAATTTATATGAAAAAGCTATACCGGAGTATAGCTTTTTTTATAAAATCCCCAAGCCAGGGGCCTGGGGATTTTGGGAAGGATTATACTTAACATCCCAGTCTTACTGTATCCAATGCGATAACTAACTCTTCGTCAGTAGTGATAGTCATCACTTTTGTTTTTGAGTCCTCAGTACTGATGATAGCGTCTTTGCCACGTAAATTCTTGTTTTTCTCTGCATTAAAAGAAATTCCAAGATATTCCATATTTTCACAACTCAGCCTTCTGACATCAGCGTCATTTTCACCAATTCCTCCTGTAAAAATAACCAGGTCCACTCCGTTCAAAACAGCAGCATAAGCTCCGATGTATTTTTTCACATTATAGCAAAATACATCCAAAGCAATCTTAGCCCGTTCATTTCCGGTTTCAACGGCTGCCCATAATTCCCGGAAATCCGAAGAGACTCCGGAAATACCTTGTACTCCGGATTGTTTATTAACCAGAGTGTTGGCCTGTTTCAGATTTAATTTTTCTTTTTCACAGATATAGAGCAGAGCTCCCAGGTCAAGATCTCCGGCACGTGTACCCATAACCAGTCCGGCAACAGGTGTAAAACCCATAGAAGTATCTACTGATTTTCCATGATCGACGGCTGTGATAGAAGCACCATTCCCCAGATGACAAGTAATAATTTTTTTCTCTGCAATATTCCAACCTAATAAACGACAAGCCTTTTCTGCCACAAATTTATGAGAGGTTCCATGGAAACCATACCTTCTGATTCCGTAATTTTCATAGTATTCATAAGGTATTCCATAGAGATATGCCTTTTTAGGTAAAGTCTGGTGGAAAGAGGTATCAAATACAGCGACCTGAGGAACAGAGGGCAGGAGTTTTTCCATGGTCTCGATTCCTTTCAGGTTGGCCGGATTGTGGAGAGGTGCGATTTCTCCCAACGCTTTGATTTTGGCTTTTGCTTCATTGGTGATACATACGCTTTCAGAAAAATATTCCCCTCCATGAGCAACACGGTGTCCGACAGCATCAATTTCGTTTAAAGATTTCAATACCCCATGCTCCGGATGAACTAAGGCTTTTAAAATCATATCCATACCTACACTATGATCGGCAATGGGTTGTTCTTTTATAACTTTGTCCTTACCTTCCGGTTTATAGGTAAAACTACCATAAGTCAGACCGATTTTTTCAACAATACCTTTTGCCAACACAGCAGGTTCTGCATCCATGTTGAGTAACTGATATTTGATAGACGAACTTCCACAGTTCAATACTAAAACATTCATTTTATTTGTGGTTTTAATCGTTGCTACGATTTATTGTTTTTAGTTTTACGTTTTTGCTTTGAAAAAAATTACAAGCCTGCAGCCTGATTGACAGTAATAGCTACCAAATTAACGATATCGCTCACAGAACAACCTCTGGAGAGATCATTGATCGGAGCGGCCATACCTTGTAATACAGGTCCGACAGCCTCAATACCCGCAATTCTCTGTACCAGTTTATAACTGATATTTCCAACCTCCAGACTAGGGAAGATCAGTACATTGGCTTTTCCAGCCACAGGACTTCCTGGTGCCTTGCTGCATCCAACCGAGGGAACTAAAGCTGCATCAGCCTGCATTTCACCATCGATCATCACGTCCGGAGCCATTTGTTTGGCCAGCTCGGTTGCTTTTATCACTTTGTCTACTAACTCATTTTTAGCTGAACCTTTGGTTGAAAAACTCAACATGGCTACCCGGGGTTCTATTTTAGCAATCGCCCGTGCAGTAGCAGCAGTTGAAACAGCAATCTGAGCCAGTTCTTCTGCTGTCGGATTTGGCAATACAGCGCAGTCTGCACAAACAATCAATCCGTTTTCTCCGTATTCGGGTTTATTAGTCAATAAAAGAAAAGCTCCGGAAACCACGGATATACCCGGTAAAGTTTTTACAATTTGTAAAGCCGGACGCAGTACATCACCTGTCGCGTTTTTAGCTCCGGCCACTTCACCGTCTGCGTCTCCGCTTTTAATCATTAAGGTTGCCAAATAAAGAGGATCTACCACCAGTTTTAATGCCTGCTCTTTGGTCATTCCTTTGCTTTTACGCAATTCTACCAGTAAATCAGCATATTGATCTTTTTTCGGATGTGATTCCGGATCTACAATAATTGCTTTGCTGATATTCTTCAGATTGTATTTTTCTGCCAGGGCATGAATTTCTGCCGGTTTACCGATTAAGATAATACGGGCAATCCCTTTTCCGATAATCTGATCAGCGGCCTGAATTGTACGTTCTTCAGTGCCTTCAGGAAGTACAATTGTTTTGCTTTGCTTTTTCGCGTTTGCCTTAATTTGTTCTAAAAGTTCCATTATATTCTGTTTTTTGATGGTATATCCTTTTTAATGCTGCAAAAGTAGGAATAAAATAAGGAAAAAGAAAAAAAAGAGTTACCTTTCGGGTAACTCTTTTTATTGTTTTTCCTATCTGAGTTTATTCTCCGTCTTTATATATGGTAACGCAAGTATTTGCATTTCCGATATCCATACCGACAGCAAGTTGAGGATTTCTGAAAATTTTAATTTCTTCAGCTTCTACATTACTTGGAATAGCATTCCGGGAAACTGTAGATTTCAGCTTAGAATACAGGCAATAGCCCTGAGCTGCACATTTTTCAGGTTCCGGATACACTTCAATTGTAACAATATCACCATATTCTTCTTTGAAAGCAGCAACTAATTCCGGATAGAGGGCTCCGCCTCCGACAAGATACATTTTGCCACATTTATTGAAATCATCATCAGAGAAAGCACGTCTTAAATTCGGAGCAATGATTTCCTGATAATACATTTTCAATACTTTTTCACGTAGATCCAGGATATTGTGTTTTATCCGGTTTACAGTGATACTTCCTTTTTGGAAAGCTACATCAATCTGATGTTCTGTTTTGAGGTTCAAATAGAAATTTTTAGCCAATTCGTTAGCCAATAAATTGACAGCATGGCGGATACCATGAGTACTAACTGCTGAACGGTTGATCAGACCGGCACGGGTAGAAACCACTGCTTCACATGTACCGTATCCTAAACTGACAATGAAAAAGTTCTCTTTTTCCTGCAGGTTACCTTCCCGGATAGCTGTAGTACATCCCAGGATTTCGGGAATGATCTCAACCTTACCTACATTTATTTCCCGTTTTGTATGTGTAGGTCCTCCGAATGTTGAAGCATCATAATTAATGATATGACGCCCCTGCAGGGTTTCCATAGCTTTATCCCGATACAACATATAAGTAGAGAAGGGAAAACCTGTTGTCAGATAAATTTCTTCTTCTCCTTTAGGTTGGGTCAGGAGTAAACTGGCTTTACTCAACAACTTATATTCTTCATCAGTAGGAGCTGCATTGATATTCTTATGAGGAGAATATCCTTCAATAAGAGCCAGATTTCCTACAATATAATCTGTATCATCAATGTTAATTTTTATTCCATCCAGTATATTTTCTGCAACATTTGTCAATTCCTGATTTGTCGCTTCATATACGCTGGGGAAATTATAAGATTTCAGCATAGCGTTATAATTTAATATTCATACATCACACATTCTAAGGCTTACAAATCTATATAAAATATTTTAATTGACGGAAATTTAATGCAAAAAAATGTGATGGATTATTCACTGTTAAAGATTTAACTATTCCATTGTGTATCTTCAAGTTTGAATCTGATACGTAATTTCCCGTCTTGGAAATCTGTACTGATAATTTTAAATTTACCTATTTCTGATGTATTACTTACGTGACGTCCGATGCATGCGCAGATGTCATAATCTCCGATTTTTACGATACGTAAGGTTTCACTGGCATTTTCAGGTAATTTGCTTAGATCTACATTAGCCGGAATTTGATTCCGGGATAAGAATTCTACGGTAACAGGTAAATGACGGGAAATCGTTTCATTCACTTGTCTTTCAATTTCAGCAATTTGTTCTGAAGTAGGTGTTACTGTTAGATTATAATCACACTTGCTCTTTTTTCTTTCAATGTGGGTATTCCTGGAACGCTCACAATCAAAGAGGCGGATCATTGTCTGGTTTAAAATGTGTTCGGCTGTGTGCATAGGAGGGTATTCCTGTTTGTTGTGGTCATTGAGTAGAGGTTGTTCTTCCATTGTTCATCGTTGTATTAAAATTCTTACAAAAATAGGTATTTTATACTTATAGGAAAATTTAATCAAAATCAAGAGTCCGGAATCATCTCAAACAATTGATAAAGAACTCATAATAATTTATAAAAATGAAAAATATTTTTATTTATTCATTGCAGAACTTGTTGGGAATAATTATATTTAAAACATCAAAAGTAACATCGTTTTGGGAGCGTAAGGGTGGTTATAATGAATAATCCGGAACAAAAAAGATCAGGAATTTTACCTGATGGAGATAAGGGGTTTGAATTGATTGCAAAT
>CAJMQA010000038.1 GCA_905215395.1 uncultured bacterium
CCCACAACGAGCCTGTTGTCCGGGGATCAGAGACACCCGGTCTTGTCCGTTTTCAACATTCACTTTACCAGATACCAAAGTGGCTTCTACTCCGTCTTTTTCAGGATAAGCATTGACATTAAAAATTGTCCCTACAGCTTCGACAATAGTACCATTCACTTCCACCCGGAAAGGATGCTGTTTATCACTCTCCACTTCAAAATAACCTTCCCCTTCCAGAAATACCCGTCGTTCATCTCCGACAAAAGCTGCAGGAAATGTCAGTTTACTTGCAGAATTAAGATATACAACGGTACCATCGGACAAGGTTAGCTGGTAATCAGCCCCTACCGGTATCTCTATCGTATGATAATGTAATTTTTCATCTTCTTTTCCGGAAACAACATACACAATCCCTTTCAAAGAATCCTGACGCACAGCAACCTGTCCGGTCTTCAAAACCTCCCCAACAGAATCTTTCGGAATCTTCAGCACCTTTCCATTGCCCAAAGTCAGACTGATTCGGGAAGAAGTCTCCTTCTGGTTTTCCACTAGAAATTGCCCGGACGGTTGTTGCGTTTTTTCCCGGAAAAAATAAACTGCTGTACAAATGACAGCCATAGGCAATGCCACCGCAGCCACTCCCCGCCAGAGTTTTACCCGTGGTGAGTTTTTACAAATCGTTTTCCGGCGAATCCGGTCCCACATCCGGTCATAATCCGGTTCTTCAGTAGCTGCAATACGATCCATCCGCTCCAACAACCAGATTTCGTCTGAATCCAGCTCTTTTCTTCCGGTTCTTTCCCAAAGAAATTTCCATATTTTCGTAAAAACCTCCTTCATCCTTCCAAAACTATAGTATTAAAAACAGTCGATCGAAATCAATTTGTCTTTAATAACCCTAAGATATCTAAAAGGGTGAAAAGATTATTAAAATTTTTTCAAATAAATAAAAATTAGAAACAAAAGCAATTCATTTTCAGATATACCCCACATCCCCTTCAATTTACGGTAAGCAATTTTGACCTGTGACTTGACTGTATTAACTGACACATTCAGTTTCGATGCGGTTTCTGCATAACCAGTCCCCTCAATAACGGCCATGACAAAAATTTTCCGGCAGTTTTCCGGTAAAGAAAGAAGTAATTCCCGGACATTTTCTACCTTCTCGGCCAAATCTTCGGATTTGTAATCTGCCCAAAATTTATGCTCCCGGATCAAAGCTTCTGCATGCTTCTTCCTGACCCGGCAATGCCGGAAATACTTATAAATATAATTCCGGACAGATTGATTCAGGTAATATTGAAGGTCATAATCCGGATTAATCTGTTCCCGATGAGCCCATAAATTTATAAAACTCTCCTGTACAGCATCCTCGGCAATTTGCCGGTCCTCGACTAACCCCATCGCCACATAAAACATACTTCGGGAGTAGCATTGGAATACCCGTTCAAAAGCCGCAGTATCGCCCGATTTCAAAAGATATGTATCACTCTGTATACTCACTTACGTCGAAAATGATAGTTGTACAAATAATGATAATTGCACAAATATAAAAAAACAAACGTAAAATTACAAAATATACAAAATAAGGGTACGAATCAGATATCAAAAAGTAAAACTAATTACTATATTTTCGTACTAAAGCAATCACCTGTTCTTGTTCTTCAGGTGTCAACTGGCCAGCTTTATAAAACTCAATTACCTGATTCTTATTAATAAAGATCACTGTAAAATTATTATTCGCCCCTGGTAATTTCCAAGCCGTAGTTAAAATCCCATCCGGATCAAAATAAATTTTCCCATCCGTTCCTTTTACCTCTTTCAAAGCCATTCTCTTAATCAAAGCATTCGGAAGCATCGGAGCGGCAGCTAAATTGACAATACCATAAGATGTAATTTCCGGCCCTGACACCGGATGAGTCTTGAAATAATTCCGGAAAGCTTTGTTCTGTCCAGGATGTGAAGGATCAGCATAAAATATCAGCAAATTTTTCTGTCCCAACATCGGCAAAGCAACAGTGTCATTATTCATATTCAGGATATTTACAGAAAAAACTTTTTCTCCCACTTGTCCTATACTATTCAACGATAAAAGCAACAAACCGAAAATAAATCCAGAAATAAAAGTCCTTTTCATAGCAAAATCATTTTATAAAATTAAACATTGGCATCATTATTGCGTAAACACTCACATGTTGTACGTAACATCCCCCAACGGGATTGATCCTGAAACATTAAACATCTGAAAATAAATACAATAAAGAATAAAAGCATGGACAAGTGCTTTCTGATCATTATATTGAGCCTGTTACATCTACCGGAAGTTATGGGTGCCGGAGACACGCCAACGGACACGATTGTAGCTCCGGACTCGCTTCATACACGACCTCCCTTTTTCAAGAGGATGTACGAAAGCGTATACCGGTATTTTATAGAATCGAATGAAGAGAAAACAAATAAACGATTTGACTTTTCTATCATCGGAGGTCCTCACTTTTCAAGTGATACCAAATTAGGTCTGGGATTAGTCGCTTCCGGTTTATACCGGGTAGACAGAAAAAATCTGACTCTCCCGCCTTCCAATATCTCATTATACGGCGATGTAACAACAACAGGCTTTTACTTACTGGGAATACGTGGAAACACGATTTTTCCGGATGATAAATACCGGCTAGGGATCAACTTCTACTTTTTCTCTTTTCCAAGTAAATATTGGGGTATCGGATATATAAATGGAAATCAGGGAAACCACTACACAACCTATAAACGTTTGGAAAAGCAAATCCGGCTTGATTTTTCCCGCCGTTTATTTCCCAACACTTATTTCGGAGTAACCAGCCTTTTCCGGCATGTCAACGGAAAAGATTTCAAAGACATCAGTTTTCTGGATGGCGAAAAAAGCGACATAGCCAGTCAAGGTTTCGGTTTCTTTGTGACTTATGATTCCAGGGATTTTTTACCCAATCCATACAAGGGAATTTATGCAAAAATTGAACAAATGTTTTTTCCTGATTTTTGGGGAAACAGGTTTAAACGGACAGATTTTCTTCTCCGGCAGTACAATCAGCTCTGGAAAGGGGCAATTCTGGCATCCGATTTGCAAGGAACATTTAACTATGGAAATACCCCCTGGAGTATGGTCGCTTTATTGGGCGGTTCTTACCAAATGAGAGGTTATTATGAAGGCCAATACCGGGATAATAACCTGATGCAGGTACAGGTGGAACTTAGACAGCATATATACAACCGACACGGCATAGTAGCCTGGATAGGTGCAGGAAACGTATTTCCGGAATTTAACCGATTCAAATGGAAACAAACTTTGCCAACATACGGACTCGGCTACCGCTGGGAATTCAAAAAACGGGTAAACATCAGACTGGACTACGGGTTCGGAAAAGGTCAAAGTGCATTTTATTTCAATATTGACGAAGCATTTTAAAATCAATAACCATGTCAGGATATATCAAAAATATTTTCAATCGGTTTATTACCAATCCTCAACAATTATTCTGTTTTTTCATTCTGGTAAATCTCATTCCAAGTATATTACTCGTATTTACCGAACCCTACTCTTTCATCGGAAAAGTAATTTTAATTACTTTTCCTCTGGGAATGTACTTCTGCCTCTATTCCATATTGAAAAATGTGGGATTGACGCAATTGATCCTGATCCCCCAACTCATATTCAATGCTTTTCAATTGGTACTTTTTTATCTATTCGGAGAATCTGTTATCGCAGTGGATATGTTTCTGAACCTGGCAACTACCAACGTGACAGAAGCCAGTGAATTATTGGACAATTTATGGCCCGCAATCATTCTGGTCTGTATCATCTACATCCCCACAATTATTATAGCCGGCATAGCTTGCAAACGTAAAATCCATCTCTCTCCCTCATTCAGAAAACAAATGGTTGCCGGGGGAGTCCTGTTAGCCGCATTATCGTATGGACTGACTTTTACCGCCACCAATCAGAATACAGGAGAATACAGGTTAAAATATGATGTTTATCCGATAAACGTCTATTACAACCTGCATTTTGCCATCAAAAAATGGCAACGTAGTATGCTCTATCCATTGACTTCTTCAACTTTCAAATTCGATGCACAAAAAACAATCAAAGCTCCGAACCGGGAAATCTATGTTCTGGTGGTCGGGGAGGCCGGGCGTGCCGATAACTGGGGTTTATGGGGTTATGAAAGAGAAACTACTCCCCTGTTATCTAAAACTCAGGGACTAGCTCTTTACAAAGATGCCATTACCCAGGCAAATGCAACCCATAAAAGTGTTCCCTTGATTTTATCTGCGGCCGATGCAGAAAATTTCGATGTTATTTATCATCAGAAAAGTATTGTGGAAGCATTCAAAGAAGCAGGATTCAAAACGATATTCCTGTCAAACCAAACTCCGAACCGTACCTTTACCGATTATTTCGCTGCAGAAGCCGACTTTCATCACAATATACGTCCGGCTTCCACAGGTGGCATATATACGGTTAATAATTATGATGATCATATGCTCCCCCTTTGCAAACATTACCTGGACTCATTACCGGATAATCTTTTTATCATATTGCATACTTACGGTTCACATTTCAATTATCGCGAACGTTACCCGCGCAACTTCGCTCATTTTTTACCGGACGATGCAACAGAAGTAGAAGTAAAAAACCGCCAGCAATTAATAAATGCATATGACAACAGCATCCGCTATACAGACTATTTTCTGCATTCCCTGATACAAATGCTCGATTCTACCGGTTATTGTACTGCATTATATTACAGTCCTGACCACGGGGAAGACATGCTGGACGACGACCGCAAACGCTTCCTGCATGCCTCTCCGCATCCGACATACTATCAACTACACATTCCGCTGCTCTTATGGTTCTCTGATAATTACCAACAAAATTTTCCGGAACAATATAAAACAGCTATCACTCACACTCTCTTGCCGGTATCTACAAATACCGCATTTCATACCATGCTGGACATAGCTTCCATCAAAACTCCCTACCTGAAAACAGAACGTTCTCTGGTCAGTCCGAATTACAAAGCCCGGAGACGGATGTACCTGACTGATCATGACAAACCCATTTTCTGGTATAATTCCGGCTTGAAAAAAGAGGACAAGATTATGATTGAAAAAAAAGGAATAGATCACAGGTAAGCGTAACCTCTTGTTAGATTTTAAACACCTACATTGTTTCTTGAAAAAATATGACAGTTAATTTCAGGAACACTACCAAAAAACTAAATTTGCATTTGAAAAACAATTAAATTTTTGAATGTATGAAAGTAGCAATAGTCGGAGCAAGCGGAGCCGTAGGCCAGGAATTCCTGCGGGTATTGGAGGAAAGGAACTTTCCTATGGACGAATTGGTATTGTTTGGTTCCAAGCGGAGCGCCGGCACAACCTACAACTTCCGGGGGAAGGAGCTGACGGTAAAACTCTTACAACATAACGACGATTTCAAAGACATAAATATTGCATTTACTTCCGCAGGCGGAGACACTTCAAAAGAATACGCCACAACCATTACACAATATGGAGCTGTCATGATAGATAATTCCAGTGCTTTCCGTATGGACGAGGATGTGCCATTGGTAGTACCGGAAGTGAATGCTGCAGATGCCCTAAACCGTCCCCGTGGTATCATCGCCAATCCGAATTGTACCACCATTTTGATGGTAGTAGCTTTGAAGGCTATCGAAGAGCTAAGCCACATTAAACGAGCCCGGGTATCCACTTATCAGGCTGCCAGCGGAGCAGGAGCAGCTGCAATGGACGAACTATATACCCAGTACAAGCAAATACTGAACGGAGATAAACCTACCGTCGAAAAATTTGCATATCAATTGGCTTTCAATCTGATCCCCCAGGTAGACGTATTTACAGATAACGGCTACACCAAAGAAGAGATGAAAATGTTCAATGAAACCCGGAAAATTATGCACTCTGATATCCGCGTCAGCTCAACCTGTGTACGGGTACCGGCTCTTAGAGCCCATTCTGAAAGCATTTGGATCGAAACTGAACGTCCCATCTCCGTCGAAGAGGCCCGGAGAGCTTTCTCCAAGACAGAAGGGTTGGTACTCCAGGACAATCCGGAAGAAAAAGATTATCCGATGCCCTTGTTCCTATCCGGCAAAGATCCGGTATATGTCGGCAGAATCCGAAAGGATCTGGCTGATGAAAATGGGTTAACCTTCTGGGTTGTCGGAGATCAGATCAAAAAAGGAGCTGCCTTGAATGCAGTTCAGATTGCAGAATATCTGATAAGAAAATAAAGATCAGTGTTTTTCAGGAACTGACCGGCAGGATAAACTTCAGATCCCCCAATCAAAGGTTTGAAGGACCTGCCTATCAGACTTGAAAAACCACTAATTCATCCCCCAACATTGAAGCCCTCCTATTTGAACTCAAATTCCAGAAGTTCAGGATTTTCATTCTGACCTGAGCAGATAAAACTTTTATAAGCTTTATCTATCAGACATTCTTTCAGGAATACAGCTTCCCTGTTTGAGCCAAAGGTGATACACGTTTCAGGAAAAGTAAACAAAACCTCAAAATCAGAAAGAGGGACAGTCAACCCCCGACCTGTGTACTTGAGGAAACTTTCTTTGGCAGACCAATAACGAAAAAACAACTCTTCCCGCTCTTTCCCGGATAACTGCTCCAGACATTGAATCTCATGAAAATGAAAAAAGCGGCGCGCCACTTCCATCCGCTCTCCCTTTATACGTTCTATATCTACCCCTATTTCAGTATCAGAAAAACCGGCAATCAAATAATCTCCGGAATGAGATAAATTAAAGAAAACACCTTTGTGACCTTTTACATAGGGTTTTCCATGTTCACCCTTCGAAAACGTATAATCTCTTTCCCCCAATCCCCACAACTCCTGTATTTTTCGGCGAACCAGCATCTCTCCCAATAATTTCATACGGCGTACAACAGCATTAGCATAGCTTCGTACCGCTACACAAGTCTCCTCGCCTACAAAGGGAGAAAACACATCATCGGAATATGACTGAAAATCGGATATTTTCAAATAATACAACTTCAACATAAATTTAAATTTGCAGAGAAGTTAAGCTGGTGTAAAATTAAAATAAGGTTTTTAAAGATCATAGTTTCATCCGCTTTTCTTCACTCTTATCAACTTTTACAAAACTTCTTTGTTAAATTCCTTAAGATTTAAAGCCATAAAACTCTGAAAATTTAACGTTTCATTCAAAAAAAACGTTTGAAATATTGGTATTTAATCCGAATTTCCTTACTTTTACCCGCAGAAAACTGACAACATAAATACATTAAACTAATATCATGGAAATAAAAAAGTCACCGAAAGCAGATCTTGAAGGGAAGAAAGGAATTTTCTTTGAGATTGGTCTTACTCTGGCTTTAGCGACCCTCCTGTTTGCCTTTGAATGGAAAACCTCTACAGAAGAGGTTGGTCAATTCCAAACTGTCGCTGAAGAACAGATCGAAGAGGAAATTATTCCGATTACCCAGCAGATGCTGAAACCTCCCCCTCCTCCTCCTCCAGCACCAAAGCTGACGGACCTGATTGATATCGTTGAAGATGATACAAACATTGACGAAGATCTGGAAATTCTGGATGCAGAAGACCAGTCAGAGAATACAGTAGTTGATAACGTATCAGATTTCGGAGAATACGGAGATGAAGACACCGGCGAAAGTGAAGTTTTTGTAGTAGTAGAGGATATGCCTTCTTTCCCCGGCGGAAACGTACAGAAATGGATTGCCAAAAACGTGAAATATCCGGTTCTGGCAATGGAAAACGGTATACAGGGAAAAGTATATATCCAGTTTGTGATCGAAAAAGACGGCTCCATTACTGATGTAAAAGTAGTGAGAGGTGTTGATGCTTCACTGGATAAAGAAGCAGTCCGTGTAGTTCAGGCCATGCCGAAATGGAAACCCGGGAAGCAAAGGGGTAAACCTGTAAGAGTTTCTTATACCTTACCCATCAACTTCCAGTTATCCAGCAATTGATAAAGAAAATATTTCAAATACCAGGGGGCTGTCATTCATATGTCAGCCCTTTGTTTTATAAAACAGAAAAAATTTTATGGGAAAATTCTATTATACAGATCAGGATGCAGAGAAAGCAGTATTGGTAGGTGTAGCTCTTCAATCAGAGGGGATCAACTACAATCAGATGTGTGAGTATCTGGACGAACTTTCCTTTCTGGCAGAAACTGCCGGAGCAGAAACAGTTAAAATCTTTACACAAAATCTGGACAAACCGGTACATGCCACTTTTGTAGGAAAAGGAAAACTGGAAGAAATCAAAGCTTATAGTGAAGAAAACGAAGTAGACATGATCATCTTTGACGATGAACTCAGTCCGACACAACTACGGAATATAGAACAATTATTTCCGGGGATAAAAGTCCTCGACAGGACCAATCTGATTCTGGATATTTTCGCCAGCCGAGCCCGTACAGCCCATGCTAAAACACAAGTGGAGCTTGCACAATATCAATATCTGCTACCCCGCCTGACCGGAATGTGGACTCACCTGGAACGCCAGAAAGGAGGAATCGGCTTGAGAGGTCCCGGTGAAACCGAGATAGAAACAGACCGTCGTATTATCCGGGATAAAATCACCCGGCTCAAAGAAGAACTGGTAAAAATTGACAAACAAAAAATCATACAACGCAAAAACAGAGGGAAATTAGTACGGGTAGCCCTGGTCGGCTATACTAATGTCGGAAAATCTACTCTCATGAATCTGTTGAGCAAATCAGATGTTTTTGCAGAAAACAAGTTATTTGCCACATTAGACACCACTGTCAGAAAAATCGCTATCCAAAATGTACCATTCCTGATAGCTGATACTGTAGGTTTCATCCGCAAACTACCCCACCACCTGGTAGAATCATTTAAATCAACTCTGGATGAAGTCAGAGAAGCGGATGTAATTCTGCACGTAGTAGATATCTCACATCCACAATTTGAAGACCAAATGAAAGTGGTCAATGAAACTTTGGCAGAACTGATCCGGGACCCCAAACCCACTATCATTGTCTTCAATAAAATCGATGCTTTCCAGTATGTGAAAAAAGAAGAGGATGACCTGACCCCTGTTACACGGGAAAACTATAGTCTGGAGGACCTGAAACAAATGTGGATGTCCCGTCAGGGAATCCAGACCGTATACATCTCTGCAGCTCAAAAAGACAATATTGAAGAGCTGAAAACAAAACTTTACCAAATTGTAAAAGACATTCATTCAGCACGTTTTCCTTACAATGATTTCCTATATCAGGATTTCACATCCGCAGAAGAAATACCAGAAGAATAAAATAAAACATTTTGTTATAATCAACATATAGTCACGACGAAAACGTTTTAATATTAACTATTTCTTAATTTTAGGGTCTTAAAATTTTGTTTTGGAAACACTTTCATTTACCTTTAAGTTAATAAAATCTAAATCAAAGGTTATGGAAATAAAAAAATCACCCAAAGCAGACCTTGAAAATAAGAAAAATATCTTTTTACAAATAGGTCTCATAGCCGCCTTAGGGACTGTATTGCTGGCATTCGAATGGAAAGTTTCTGTCAGCGAAACATCAGATTTCATTACAATTTCCGAAGATCCGACAGAAATTGAAATAATACCTGTCACTGTCATGAATCAGCTTCCACCACCTGCCCCCCAAACATTTGAATTGTTGCAGATGGTGGATGAATTGGATCCGATGGAAGAGGTACTGGAGATCAACGATGCTGATGACGAAACACCTAACCGGGAATTCAACATCAACGAACTGGACTATGGAACTGAGGACATCGATGATGAAATTATTCCTTTCATGCCTAGCGAGGACATGCCCGCATTTCCGGGTAATGTACAAAAATGGATCGCCCAAAGAATCAGATACCCTCAACTGGCAGCAGAAGCAGGCATACAAGGTAAGGTATACATTCAGTTTGTAGTTGAAAAAAATGGCAGTGTGTCGAATATTAAAGTTGTACGTGGTGTAGATGAGTTACTGGACAAAGAAGCAGTCCGTGTCATTTCGGAAATGCCAAAATGGACTCCAGGCAAGCAAAGAGGAAAAGCAGTAAGAGTTTCCTATACAATGCCTATTACATTCAGATTAGACCAGTAATTAAAAATCGGGAAGAAAATCTTCCCGATTTTTTTACTTCACGATAACCAGGAAATAATTCTTTTTTCCGGTCTGCGCCAAGATGTATTTTCCATCGATCAGATGACTTTCGTTCACTACGATATCTTCTCCCCCAACTTTCTCTTTATTAATGCTGATCGCATTGGCTTTTAACGCCCTCCGCGCTTCTCCCTTGGAGGCCATGATATTTGTTTTTCCAGTCAGGAAATCTACAATAGAAATCCCTGTTTTCAAATCCGAAGCACTGATCTCGAATTGAGGAACCCCCTCAAAAACAGAAAGGAATGTACGTTCATCAATTTTCTTCAAAGTCTCAGATGTAGCATTTCCAAACAATATCTGCGAAGCTTCCAGGGCAGACTGATAAGCCTCTTCCCCATGAATCAGGCAAGTAATCTCTTTCGCAAGTGTTTTCTGCAATTTTCTCAAATGCGGGGCTTCTGTATGCTCAACAATCAAAGCATCGATCTCAGCCGGAGGCAAAATCGTAAAAATTTTTATATACCGGGCAGCATCTTCATCTGTTGTATTCAGCCAGAACTGATAGAACTGATAAGGGGAAGTCCGTTCCGAATCCAGCCAGATATTTCCTGATTCAGTCTTACCAAATTTCTTACCATCACTTTTGGTCATCAAAGGCCACGTCAGTCCATAAGCATCCAATGCTTCCTTCCGGCGGATCAGCTCTCCTCCGGTAGTAATATTTCCCCATTGGTCAGAGCCTCCCATTTGCAACATACAATTATAATTCTTACGCAAATACAAAAAATCATATCCTTGTACCAGCTGGTATGTAAATTCTGTAAACGACATTCCATCAGAACACTCTCCGTTCAAGCGCCGTTTCACAGAATCTTTAGCCATCATATAATTGACAGAAATGTGTTTCCCTATTTCACGGATAAAATCCAGAAAGGAAAACTCTTTCATCCAGTCGTAATTATTCAACATAATTGCAGCATTGGAAGCTGTCGAATTAAAATCAATAAAACGGGACAACTGAGCCTTTATTCCAGCCATATTTTTTTGGATTGTCTCCTCAGTCAGCAAATTCCTTTCCTGCGACTTCCCGCTAGGATCACCAATCATCCCGGTAGCCCCTCCAATGATGAAGATCGGCTTGTGACCAGCCATCTGAAAATGCTTCATCATCATTACAGACACCAAATGTCCCACATGCAAAGAATCAGCAGTGGGATCTATCCCAACATAAGCTGTCGTTTGCCCCTTTCCCAACAATTCTTCTGTGCCAGGCATGATATCATGAATCATACCCCTCCATTTTAGTTCATCAACAAAATTCATCGTATATCTCTTTTTTATTTTATAAAACCTATTCCGGAAAATATCATCTTTTCCCTCACTACCGCAAGCACCCCAAAGGTGCTCTCGTCAATAATACAACGTCCCCACCATTTTGTACAACATCATATTCATATTTAAAAACGGATTGTATTGTATATTCGTTGTGCAAAATTAAGAAAAGGATAGAATAACATACTCTTCTCCTTCGTTTCTTCACTAATAAAATGGAATTTATCATCTAAAGCATCCATAATCATCAATAGTACACACACAATGAGAAAATATTTAGCCATACCTACCACTGCTCCAAATAATTTATTCACCAAGCCTAAAGAAATAATATCTATTAAACGGGTCAATATTTTCCCGATCAGGTATATACCAATTACCACCAATAAAAAAGTGATTGCCAAAGCAATATACGAAAGATAGCGGGAAGATATATTCAGAAAATCCCTCAATAAGCCTTCCGTATATGGAGAATACTTAATGGAAATAAACACTCCCAACACCAATCCGGCCAAAGTGGCCACCTCAATAATCAGACCCTTGGAAAACCCCCGGAACGCACCGAAAAGCAGGATTAACAATATTATGATATCTATATAATTCACTTCTGTCTATTCTAAATAATTTTCAAATATACAAATTAGTCATGAAGCCACAAAAAACTTACCCCTGAATCCTTTAGATACTCAGCCTCATCATTTTTCCCTCTCATTTTCCATTATTTGATAAATTCTTAGTATTTTCGCCAATTGGTAAAAAGTGGAATAAACTTTATAAACTCAAATATAATGTACAGGACTCACACATGTGGAGAGCTACGGCTTGAAAATGTAAATGAAAGCGTTTGTCTGAGCGGCTGGGTACAGAAAATAAGGAACCTGGGAGCTATGACATTTATTGATCTACGTGACAGATACGGGATTACACAATTAGTTGCAGAAGAGACAGCTTCAGAAGATATAAAAAATCAGGTGGATCAACTGGGACGGGAATTCGTTATTCAAATAAACGGAAAAGTTGTAGAACGAGCCAGTAGAAACAATAAGATTCCAACAGGAGATATTGAAATTATTCTGGAAAAGATAAATATCCTTAGCCGGTCAGAGGTTCCTCCGTTCACCATCGAAGATAATACTGACGGAGGAGATGAAATCCGGATGAAATACCGTTATCTGGATTTACGCCGTAAGACAGTCCGGAAAAATCTGGAATTACGCCATCGTATGGCACATCTGGTCCGGAATTATCTGGATACAGAAAATTTTATGGAAGTCGAAACCCCGGTACTTATTAAAAGTACTCCAGAAGGAGCCCGTGACTTTGTTGTCCCCTCCCGAATGAATCAGGGACAATTTTACGCATTGCCACAAAGCCCGCAAACTTTCAAGCAATTATTGATGGTAGCCGGCTTCGACCGTTATTATCAGATTGTAAAATGTTTCCGGGACGAAGACTTGAGAGCTGACCGGCAACCGGAATTCACTCAGATCGATTGTGAAATGTCATTCGTAGAACGGGAAGATGTGCTCAATATTTTTGAAGGCCTTATCAAACATCTGTTTAAAGAAATCAGAGGGATTGACATTCCTGAATTGCCACGAATGACCTGGCATGATGCGATGGAATTCTATGGTTGTGATAAACCGGACATCCGCTTCGGAATGAAATTTGTCAACCTGACCCCATTCGTTCAGGGGAAAGAATTTGCCGTATTCAATTCAGCTGAATATATCGGAGCCATTTGTGTCCCCGGTTGTGCCGGTTACACCCGGAAGCAATTGGATGAACTGACAGAATTCGTAAAACGTCCTCAGGTTGGAGCCAAAGGACTTGTTTATGTAAAATATAACGAAGATGGTTCCCTGAAATCTTCTGTAGATAAATTCTATGACGAAACCGATCTGAAAAAATGGGCAGATGCTTGCCAGGCAAAACCCGGAGATCTGCTACTCTTGCTTTGCGGCCCTAAAAATAAGACGCTCCCTCAACTGAGTGAATTACGGCTGGAAATGGGTGAACGCCTTGGTCTACGGGATAAGAATGTCTTTAAACCCCTGTGGGTTGTAGATTTTCCGTTATTAGAATGGGATGAAGAAACCCAGCGCTTTTACGCCATGCACCATCCATTCACTTCGCCAAACCCCGAAGACATTGACCTGATGGAAAGTAATCCGGGAGCCGTTCGTGCCAATGCTTACGATATGGTTATCAACGGAGTTGAAGTAGGTGGAGGTTCTATCCGTATCCACAATACAGAATTACAGCAAAGGATGTTTAAATGCCTTGGCTTCACTCCCGAACAAGCTGAAAAACAATTCGGGTTCTTACTGAACGCATTTAAATACGGAGCACCTCCTCATGGTGGTATTGCTTTTGGATTTGACCGCTTGGTTTCCATGTTTGCAGGTCTGGACAGTATCCGCGATACCATCGCGTTCCCGAAAAACAATTCCGGACGGGATGTCATGATTGATTCTCCGTCAGAAATTGCTACAGAACAGTTCAAAGAACTGGGAATTAAGCTTAACCTTTGATACTGAACAAAAGTGTTATTCAAGGACGTTATCGGACATGAAGATATAAAGCAAAGGCTGATCAACTCCCTGCAAACAGGGAGGATTAGCCACGCTCAGTTGTTTGCAGGCGATACAGGCTACGGTTCATTGGCATTGGCACTAGCGTTTGCACAATATGTATTCTGTACAGGAGATAAAAAAGAAGACTCTTGCGGAGTATGTCCTTCATGTAAGAAAATGCAAAAATACATCCATCCGGATCTCCATTTTGTATTCCCGGTAGTTCGTAAAGTGAAAAGTCCTGTCAGTGACGAATACATAAACGAATGGCGGCATCTACTCTCCCGGGGAAGTTATTTTAATCTGGAAGAGTGGTATTCAGAAATGGAAGTTGAAGACAACGCCCAAGCAGCCATTTATACAGAAGAGAGTATAAATATCCTCCGGAAACTGAATCTGAAATCATTTGAGTCGGACTATAAGATCATGATCATCTGGCTGCCCGAAAAAATGAATCCGGAATGTTCCAATAAACTCTTAAAAATCATAGAAGAACCCTATGAGAAAACCTTGTTTTTAATGGTATCAGAACATCCGGAACAGATCATCAACACCATACAATCGCGTTTACAACGCATCAATATACCTCCTTTACAACAGGAACAGATACAACAACAACTGATCACTGAAAAAGGCATTTCTCCGCAAATGTCGGTGGAATATGCCCATGTTGCTTCAGGGAACTGGCACCGGGCGTTACGCCTGTTAGATGAAACAGAAGAACAGATTTACAATCAGGAAAAGTTTATCAGCCTGATGCGTTTATGCTGGGAAAGGAAAATGTTACCGGTCAATGAATGGGTAAATGAGCTCAGTGGAGTGAGCCGGGAAAAGCAAAAAAACTTTTTACACCATGCCATCCGTATGATAAGGGAAAACTTTGTCCGGAATTTCGGACTGGCAAACCTGAATTATATGACAGAAAGAGAAAAGAATTTTTCATTGAAATTCTCACCCTATGTACATGAAGGGAATGTAATTCCCTTAACCAATGAGTTTGAAAAAGCTTATCATGATATTAGCCGCAATGGCAATGCAAAAATCATTTTTACCGATCTTTGCATCAAGGTCATGCAAAATATACGACCAAACTGATTTGAAAATAATATTTTATGAACGATATACTAAACAACGAGAATATAGAACGGGAAGAAGAACAATTTTCTTCCGGGAATCAGGGAGAAACTTCAGAAGTAACTCCTGAAGTACAAGAAGAATATTCCGCAGAAGAGATAGAAGAAACTGAAGAAATAGAAATAATTGAAGGAGAATTCTCGACTGCACCCAAAGAAGAAGAAAAAGAAGAAGTTCAGCCACTCCACACCAAACATCCCCGTCCTGAAGTACCGGTAATAGACCACCGTTTACTCGCGGGAAAACTGGCAGTATATGACTGGCTGCAGGATTTACCGGCAAACGAGTGCGCACCCGAGATTGTAGAGGTTAGATTCAAAAATACCCGGAAAGGTTTTTTCAGCAATCCGTCCAAGCTTCCGTTAAAGGCAGGAGATATTGTTGCTGTTGAAGCAGCACTGGGTCATGATATTGGTGTCGTTTCGCTTTCAGGCGAATTGGTAAAAGATCAAATGCGGGTAAAACGGGTAGACCTGGAACGAAATCCCTTGAAAAAAGTTTACCGGAAAGCCAAGCCTCATGACATAGAAAAATGGCAGCAGGCAATTGCTCTGGAACATGACACCATGATTCGTTCACGTAAAATCGCCGCTGATCTGAAATTAAATATGAAAATCGGAGATGTGGAGTATCAGGGGGATAAAACCAAAGCCATCTTCTATTATATTGCCGATGACCGTGTAGACTTCCGGACGCTGATCAAGGTCCTGGCAGAAACCTTTCACATCCGCATAGAGATGAAACAAATCGGTACCCGGCAGGAAGCAGGACGTATCGGAGGAATCGGTCCTTGCGGACGGACACTGTGTTGTTCTTCTTTCATAACTAATTTTGTCTCTGTATCGACTTCAGCAGCCCGGTATCAGGATATTTCATTGAATCCGCAGAAACTGGCAGGACAATGCGGCAAACTGAAATGTTGTCTGAATTACGAAGTAGATGCCTATATAGATGCCCAGAAGGATTTTCCTTCGACCAATATCCCCCTGAATACAGGAGACGGTATCCTTTATCACCAAAAGACAGACATTTTCGGACGTACTATGTCCTTTACCCCGGACAAAGAAGGTAAAGGAATCTTTATACAGATTCCGGTGAAACGGGTTAAAGAAATTATTGCCCTGAACCGCAAAGGTATTATTCCACCCAAAGCAATTGAAGAGCAGAATGACATTCCGGCAGACATCAAATATACTGACGGTGTTGGCGAAGAGAGCCTAAACCGTTTCGACGAAAAGAAACAGCAGAAGAAACGTCATTCCCGTCATAGAAACCGTGATAACGGAAATAATTCCAATATTACCCGAAACGAAAAAAACGACAGGAACGTAGATAATAACGGACGGAACGAAAACAGAGGAGAAAGCAATAACCGCCAGAGTAACAACCGTGGCGGACAACGTCCGTTCAGAAACGGTCCCAGACAGGAACAGCGTAGAGAGGGAAGAAATCAGACCAAACCAAAAACAGATCAGAATTCACAACCAAAAACTGAACAATAATGCAGAATTATCGACCGTTTGCCGGTATTACTCCTGCCGTTAAGACATTGATTATCCTGAATGTGGTAATGTACTTTTTATCCATGTTCATGGATCGTCAGCTACAAATAGACTCAGCAAACTTACTGGGTTTGCATCTGCCACAATCCATCTACTGGGCTCCCTGGCAATACATTACTCACATGTTTATGCACGGAAGTATTAGTCACCTGTTTTTTAACATGTTTGCCTTATTCATGTTCGGAAGGATTCTGGAATCAGTATGGGGAACCCGGAGATTTCTGATTTTTTATTTTGTCTGTGGTATCGGAGCCGGATTATTGAACAGTGCCGTCGGTTGGTTT
>CAJMQA010000039.1 GCA_905215395.1 uncultured bacterium
TGAGATATTTCTGAAAAAGGAAAAATCCGGTATAGAGACGATGGCTTTGGCTGGAACGCGCCGGGCAGGAGAAACGGCGGAATGGGGAAGTAAAGAGGTGGAAGAACAGGCTATCGTTGCAGAGTATATTTCTGCTTTATTGCCTGAGGCCGGAGGGTGGAAAGTGCAGGGCCCTTTTTCAAGAAGGGCTGGAAATGTTGAACATTTATGCGCGACATTTGTTTCTGCCAGGCCTTTGAAAGAGGAGGAACTGGAAGGGCTCCGGCTGGCCTTACATCCGACACCGGCAGTTGGGGGATTTCCCCGTGAAGATGCAATTGCTTTGATCCGGCAGATTGAGGGGGAAAAACGGCGTTATTACGCCGGATATTTGGGACCTTTACGGAAGGACAAGACATTCTGCTGGTATGTGAACCTGAGGAGTATGGAGCTGTTTCCGGAGGCTGTGCGCCTGTATGTCGGAGGGGGGATTACTGCTTTATCCGATCCGTTACAGGAATGGGGAGAGACAGAACTGAAATCCGGAACGTTGCTGGATATCATGAAAAAAGGTTTTTGTTAATTTTGTAGTCTGAACAATAGGATTGATTTCATATGGAAAAATTGACTTCCGATAAAGAAGGGATCAGGATATTGATAGAAATTTTGGTTTGTAAAGGGGTAACACGGATTGTGCTGTCACCGGGCTCCAGGAATGCCCCTTTATTGATGGCTTTTGCACGGGAAAGGCAGATCACCTGTCATGTTGTGCTGGATGAGCGGAGTGCTGCTTTTTTTGCTTTAGGAATGGCTCAACAGACAGGACAGCCTATAGCATTGGCCTGTACTTCGGGTACTGCTTTATTGAATTATGCTCCTGCGGTGGCAGAAGCCTATTATCAGAGGATACCTTTGATTGTTATTTCTGCCGACCGTCCTTTGGAGTGGATAGATCAGGACGACAGCCAGACTATACGTCAATATGAAGTTTTTAAGAATATAGTAAAATCTTCCTATCAGTTGCCCGCAGAAATTTATTCTGTGGAAGAGAGATGGTATATCAACCGGTTGGTGAATGATGCACTGAATTGTGCTTTAAAGGGGAGAAAAGGGCCTGTTCATATTAATATTCCCCTGCGGGAGCCTTTATATGGACAACAGCTCTGTTCTTCGGAAGAAACAAGGGTTGTGGAATTTGTTGATGCAGCTCCCGCGTTGGCCCAGGATACAATGAAGGTTTTGGCAGAAAGATTGAATTGTTGTAAAAAGGTTATGATCCTGGTTGGATTCCATGCTCCGGAAGAACATCTGACCCGGGCATTGCATAAGCTGGCCGGTTTAAACCAAGTGGTGGTTTTGTCTGAAACTCTTGCCAATCTGGGATCAGTGCGTCATATCAATACTATTGACCGGGTACTGGCAACCTTACAGGAAGATGAAAAAAAAGAATTTGCACCCGAGTTGCTGATTACTTATGGAGGGCCTCTGATTTCCCGTCATATCAAGGCTTTTTTACGTCAATATTCTCCGAAATGGCATTGGAGTATTGACAGGACAGAGCATCCGGCCGATACAATGAAGGTGTTGACCACCCAGATCAATTTGGAAGCAGAGGTATTTTTTCCTTTGTTGCAAGCGGAGGTGTATTCTTCCGATTCAGATTATGCAATGGCATGGCAGCGGAAGAAAGAGTTGGCTGAAAGGCGTCACAAGGCTTTTGCTTCTACGGTTCCCTGGTCCGATTGGAAAGCTTTTTCACAAATATTGCCTGCTTTGCCCTCAGGTTCTGCTTTGCAATTGGGTAATAGTACTCCGGTCAGGTATGCACAATTGTTTGTGTATCCTCAGGTGGGCAGAGTGGATGGTAACCGTGGAACCAGTGGGATTGACGGTTCAACTTCTACTGCTGTCGGAGCAGCGTGTGTCAATCCGGGAATAACAACCCTGATAACCGGGGATATGAGTTTTCTTTATGATTCTAATGCTTTGTGGAACAAATATCTTCCGGCACGGTTGAAAATTATAGTGATGAAAAACGGAGGAGGCGGGATTTTCCGTTTTATTCCGGGACCATCTACACTGGGGGAATTGGAGGAGTATTTTGAAACCGGAAAGAATGTTGATGTGGAGGGGTTTGCCCGTTTGCATCGTTTTCAATATTATTATGCCGGCAATGCAGAAGATTTGCAAAGGAAATTAACGGAATTTTTCCTATGGAGCGGAACTCCCGCAATATTGGAGGTGGAAACTCCGCGTCTGGAAAATGCGGAGATTCTGAAAGAATATTTTAAGCAATTGAAAAATCAGTCAAAATAAATTTGTTTTATGAGAGAGTGGAAAACAATCAAGGAATACGAAGACATTAAATTTGAGTTCTTCGAAGGCATAGCCAAGATTACGATCAACCGTCCACGGGTTTATAATGCATTCCGTCCCCAAACAAATAAGGAGATGTTGGATGCTATGAACATATGCCGGGAGAGGAACGATATCGGAGTTGTTGTATTGACCGGTGCAGGGGATAAAGCTTTTTGTTCCGGCGGAGACCAGCATGTTAAAGGGGTGGGGGGATATATTGATGAAAATGGTGTACCGCGTTTGAATGTTCTGGATTTACACAAGGCCATCCGTTCGCTGCCAAAACCTGTTATTGCCATGGTCAATGGTTATGCTATTGGTGGAGGTCATGTTTTACATGTCATCTGTGACCTGACGATAGCTTCTGAGAATGCACGTTTTGGTCAGACCGGTCCTAAAGTGGGTAGTTTCGACGGAGGATTTGGTTCTTCTTATCTGGCTCGTTGTGTGGGGCAGAAAAAGGCTCGTGAAATATGGTTTTTATGCCGTCAGTATACCGCCAGGGAAGCTGAAGAAATGGGAATGGTCAATAAAGTGGTGCCTTTGGAGCAATTGGAAGATGAAACGATAGACTGGTGTAAGACCATTATGAAAAGAAGTCCGATGGCGATACGGATGATCAAGCGGGCCTTAAATGCAGAACTGGACGGACAGCACGGGTTAATGGAATTTGCAGGAGACGCTACCTTGATGTACTATCTGATGGCAGAGGCTCAGGAAGGTAAAAATGCTTTTCTGGAAAAACGTGATCCTGATTTTGATCAGTTTCCAAAATTCCCGTAGAGGGCGACTGAGGATGAGAAAAGCGGAATATCAGAAATATATGCTTCATTTTAAGGAAGCGGCCGGAACTTCCAGGGGGATACTGACAGAGAAGGAAACTTATATTATCCGGATCTGGGATGACGAGCAACCTGAAATAAAAGGTGTCGGGGAATGTGCTTTATTCCGTGGGCTGAGTAAGGAGGATTGTCCTGGGTACGAATCCCGTCTGGCTGAACTGTGCCGTAACATAGACCTGGTAAGACTTGAAAATTTGGGAGAATGGAGTTCTCTCCGTTTTGGAGTGGAGATGGCTCTGGCAGATTTGAGTCATGGCGGGAAGGGTATCTATTTCCCTTCTGCTTTTACGGCGGGGCAGCAGGCGATAGAAATCAATGGATTGATCTGGATGGGGGACCGGATGACAATGCTTCAGCGGATAGAACAAAAACTATCTGTAGGGTTCCGTTGTATTAAGCTCAAAATCGGGGCTATTGATTTTGAATCAGAACTGTCACTTTTAAAATATATCCGGACCCGTTTTGACCGGACGCAAGTGGAATTAAGGGTGGATGCAAACGGGGCTTTCTCTCCCGAAGATGCTTTGGAAAAACTGGAGGCTCTGTCGGAATTTGATTTACATTCCATAGAGCAACCTGTGAAAGCTGGGCAGTGGGAGGTGATGGCTGATTTGTGTGCTCACTCGCCTGTTCCGGTTGCTTTGGATGAGGAGTTGATCGGAGTGGCCCGGATGGAAGATAAGCGAAACCTGATTGCTGCCATACATCCGCAATACCTGGTATTAAAACCGGCTTTATGCGGAGGATTTGCAGGTGCTTGCGAATGGATAGGACTGGCACAAAGAGCCGGGATAGAATGGTGGGTGACTTCTGCCCTGGAGTCGAATATCGGACTGAGTGCACTGGCGCAATGGGTGGCGACCCTGAATAATTCCATGCCTCAGGGGTTGGGAACCGGTCAGTTATATACCAATAATTTCCCTTCGCCTGTGGTACAGGAAGGGTGTGTTTTACTTTATCGTTGATATGAGAATACGTTTGAACGGGCATATCTTTTCTTCGTTGACAGAGGTACGGGATTCTATAGGAGGAGAAGTTGCGGGTTTCCTGGAAGAGTGGTTGGATGAAAAGGCTTATGTAACCGGTCATACTTCGGGTTCGACCGGAAAGCCTAAAGAGATCAGATTGAATAAGGAGGATATGCGGGCATCGGCCCGGATAACGAATGAGTTTCTGGGTATAGATTCAAACTCTGTTTTGTTTTTGTGTTTATCTGTGTCTTATATTGCCGGCAAGATGATGGTTGTAAGGGCTTTGGAGGCAGGGGCCGAATTATTGCTGGGAGAAATTACATCAAGGCCTTTGAGAGAAAGAAGCAGGATGAAGATTGATTTGGCTGCTATGGTTCCTATGCAAGTGGAAGAGAGCCTGAAACATCCGGAAGAAAAACAGGTCTTGGCTGAAATCCGGCAATTATTGGTGGGAGGTGCGCCTGTTTCTTTGGAATTGGAGGAGGAATTGAAGGATATACCGACGGTTTGTTATGCGACGTATGGGATGACAGAGACAGTTTCCCATGTTGCTTTGCGACGGCTGAATGAAGGGGAGAACTATTGTGCTTTGGGAAAGATCACTTTTTCTATTGATAAACGGGGATGTCTTATTGTCCATGCCCCCCATTTGCTGGCTGGGGAATTTATTACGAATGATCTGGCAGAATTGATTGACGAACGGCATTTTAAATGGTTAGGACGTTATGACAATGTGATCAATTCCGGAGGGGTGAAATTTTTTCCGGAGTTGATAGAGGCTAAGATGGCCGGCTGTGTTTCCCGGCGTTATTTTATTACCGCCCGGCCTGATAAACGTTTAGGACAGCGTATTGTACTGGTGCTGGAAGGAAAACCGCAAAGAAAGGTTGAGAAAATGCAATTGCTCCGTGCTTTGCGTTTGCGTCTTACTCCTTACGAAATGCCCAAGGAAATTCTGTATTTGCCTTATTTTTTTGAGACGGCTTCGGGAAAAATTATCCGCCGGGTGTAATATCCTAACCTAATGTTTTACTGTTTCTGCGGAAAAAACAGAAGATGGTAAATGTAATGGAGATAATCACAGAAAAGATAAAAGGGAACGAAGAGGAAGCTGTATGGAACAGTTTTCCTATTCCCTCTATGATAAAAGGATAGGTAATGATAGCTACATAATTCATGACCATCACAAGGGATAAGGCGTAAGTTGCATTGGAGGTTTTAACTCCTGAGGCCGTTTTGTCATAGATAATAGGTTGCATGATTCCGTAACCCAGTCCGATAAAAATCACTCCGAGGGTTAACAGAAAAAGTCCTGCTTTAATGGCAAACAATACCAGCCCGGCCGATAGTAAAACCAGGGATATAAAATTGGTATAATGATGAAACTGTTTGAGAATGCGGTTGATTAGAAGTCCCGGGAGGGTAATGGATAAAAAGAATACCGATATCAGTGTGCCGGATGTATCGTAATTTCCCAGTTTCAGATTGTGCATATAAAGGGACAGATTCAGGGGAACAGTAAGTGCCAGTAAGGTAATTAGATAGTAAAATAGCATAAGTTTTACCGGCCATTTAAACTGATATACAGCTTTCATGTTTCCGGTGTCGGGAGTTGTGGGTGGTACCAAGGTATTTGTGGGGGGAGTATCATCCAGGAAGAAAGCAAAAAACAGGGATACTCCTGAAATACAATATACCACAAAAGATAAATGCCAACTGATGCCTGCCAGAAATCCTGCAAATAGGGTAGCAATCACCAATGTAAAATTGGTGATTGCAGAAACATAACCTAACTGCCGGGTTCGGTATACTCCTGTAAAGTAGTCTGCCACCAAACCTGTAGAGAAGGGGATAACCAATCCGGCTCCGATACCTAGTAATGCGCTGATAATAAGCAATAAACCCATGCTGTTGGCAAACGGATAGATTATACTACAGGCAAAAAAGATTATTAATCCGCTGATTAGTAATTTCTTCTTGTTGAATCGCAAGGACATATGACCTGCCAGTAAAATAAAAGGTATAATGATAAAAGACGGTAGGGATTCTAACATTTGTAGTTGTAATTCGCTGGCGGTTTTGAATATGGATTCCAATTTTCCTAAGATAGGGGAAATGGCAAGTCCGGGTAGGGAGGTTACCATAGAAATGGAATATATGGCAATCAGCTTTTGCAAAGAGAGAGTCCCCTGGCCTGTCTTAATTTTCATATTGTTATGATTAAAATTTAAAAACTGTACGGTTTATTTTTACGTTCTAACGCAGCAGAAGTAAAAAAGTTTATGAAATTCGTTTACTATCGGGAAAACTAACCGATTCTGCCGAAACCTATTTGCTGGTTTGCCGTTATTAAGGGAGATAAATAAAACATACTAGCAATGAGAACATTTAAAAATCAGATGCAGGCTTTTGCCATCAAACGATTGTTGAAATATGTGGAACGGGATCCTGAGGTGAATGCTGCAAAGGCTTTAAAAATTATCCGTAAAATAGATATTGACGGTACTTATGGCTCATCCTGGAATGAATTGGAAAAATGTCTGCAAGATCCAGAGAACAACTGGACTCGTTTGGTAAAGAAAGCCTATACCGAATGGGATCCGCATGTACGGAAGAAGTTATTTGAAACTTTGATCTGTAATGCTGCCATTATAGGAAACAGTGCTATAAAAATTACCAGTAAAAAATACGGAGTAAATGTTCCCTGGACGATATTAATGGACCCGACTTCGGCCTGTAACCTGAAATGTACGGGATGCTGGGCTGCTGAGTACGGATATCAGATGTCAATGGATTTTGAGACGCTGAACCGTATTATTACAGAGGCTAAAGCTTTGGGAGTATATATGTTTATATTTTCCGGAGGAGAACCTCTGGTCCGGAAAAAGGATATTATAAAGTTGTGTGAGAAACATCAGGATTGTTATTTTCTGGCTTTCACTAACGGGACATTGATTGATGAGGCTTTTGCAGATGATATGTTGCGTGTCGGGAATTTTGCTCCGGCTATCAGTGTAGAAGGTTATGAAGCAGAGACAGATATGCGCCGGGGAAAAGGCACTTTCCAGGCTGTGATGCGGGCTATGGAGATTTTGAAGCGGAAGCGCCTGTTGTTCGGAATGTCTACTTGTTATCACCGCAAAAATGTGGATGTAGTGGGCTCTTCAGAGTATTTGGATTTCATGATTGATAAGGGGGCTGCTTTTGTCTGGTATTTTACCTATATGCCGGTGGGAAGTGATGCTGTTCCTGAATTAATGGTAACTCCTGCACAACGTAAGTTTATGTATGAGCAGGTTCGTCTGTTCCGGAAAACTAAGCCTATTTTTGCTATGGATTTCTGGAATGACGGAGAATATGTCAGAGGATGTATTGCCGGTGGGCGTTATTATTTTCATATCAATGCAAACGGAGATGTGGAACCTTGCGCATTTATCCATTATTCAACGGTAAATATTAAAAATGTCTCTCTATTGGAAGCTTTGCGTTCCCCTTTGTTTAAGGCCTATCAGGAACGTCAGCCTTTCAACAAAAATCATCTGCGTCCTTGTCCGCTTTTGGATAATCCGGGCAGCCTGAAAGAGGTTGTGTATGTTTCGGAGGCTTATTCAACCGATATGCTGAGACCTGAGAATGTGGATGAATTGACCGGAAAATGTACTACTACGGCTGAGAAGTGGGGAGTTGTAGCAGATAAGATATGGTATCAGAAACCTGAAAATCAGGAGATAGTTCCTGAGATTCGGAATGGAAATGGCCGGGATGCAAAACGTTTTGCAAAAGAACGGGAGGTTCGTGAGAGGGAGCAGGCTGGACGCGATAAGGAACGTGAAGGTATAGAGCGGAGACGTGAGCAGGAGTATAATGAACAGGAGAGAGAAGGGGAGAAAGGGAAGGTTAAGAAAGGCGAGAAGGCATTAAGTGTGTAAGTAAAGTTTTTTCAGACTTTGTGGGTCAGAAGGATGACCTTACGTTCTGAAGTGAGGGTGGTTGCGAACAGATAGTGTTCACCACCCTCTTTTATATGAGTCCTTTTTCTGAGTTCTGCCACTGAGAGCTGAAAATTGCGGGTCGTGATATTGGCTTGGGGGATTTCTTTTCCCAGCTGCTTCAGGAGTTTTCCTGAAAATTCATATGTCTTGTCTATTTTGAAAATCCTACCAGGAAAATTCTCATGATAAGTATCAGAACTGTAAAGATGGCTATGTTTGTGGAGTTTAGTGAGGTTGAAACGTTGGGCGATCAATTTGAAGGCACCGCTTTTCAACAATGCAGCGTGAGGTTCGTAAAGATATTTTTCCGGTTCTCCGGTGTGTAATTCCGCCAATTTCTCTTCTTCCGGATAGAAACTGAAAATTTTCTTTTCTTCCTGAGTGGTGAAATTGATAGCATATATGTGTACTTGTCTGGTAAAAGGTTGTTGCTGGGGGGTTAGTATGAAGAGCAGTTCTTTACATTCGTTTTTGACAGAAAGTATATGGATTTCCTTGGTTTCCGGCAACAGGCGGAGAGTTTCTTCCAGATCGGCCATGGGAGAAATCTTTATAATAAGCTGTTGGGTATGCCCGAGGAGTATGGTTTTTAATTGTAAAATATCCGGTTCGCAATCTGCCAGGGCAAAGACTCTCTGGTTGTATCCGGCACGCCGTGCCGGATCGATATAGAAGGTATCTGCTTCAAATGAGGTAATCATATCCCTGGAATCTGCTTCATGAACCTGAATATTTTCTGCCTTTAATTCCTGAAAATTATGCTTTGCAGCCTTGCAATATTCCGGAAAACGTTCTATATAATGGACTTTTTCTGCTTTTTGTGCAAAATAATAGGTGTCTATTCCTAAACCTCCCGTCAGATCACAAAGTGTTTTTCCGGTTATTAGTTCTTTTTTATAACAGGCTGTTATTTCTGATGAACATTGCTCTGCGGATAGACGGGAAGGAAAGACCAGATTTTCGTTGGCATACCAGGAAGGAAGTTTATCTTTGATGTGCCTGCGTGCCATTATTTGCTCTACGGCAAAGGGTATATCAATATCCGGATAACGGGAAGCCGTTAACAATAGACGATCTGTATCGTCGGAAATATGTTCTTGAATAAACGATCTGAGTTCCGGAGAAAAATGCATAATCCCTGTTTTTATATGGCAAAAATACAATAAAATGGGATTGAATAATGGATAAACCGGAATCAATTTAATAAATAATAGACTCCGATTCCTGCCAGGAAACCGATGATAGTAACCCAGGTAATGTGTTTCAAATACCAGGTAAAACTGATATTTTCGAGTCCCATAACGACAACTCCGGCAGCAGAACCTATGATCAGAATACTGCCACCAACTCCGGCGCAATAGGCAATCAGTTGCCAGAAATGGCCGTCCGGAACAAAATTCAGCATATACGAAGCTTCTGCCAGTCCATGAACTTGGTCGGGGGAGATAATGGGATACATTCCCATGGCAGCAGCTACCAGAGGAACATTGTCGATGACAGAGGAAAGGAAACCGATGATTCCGCTGATGAAATAGACATTGTGAATACTGTGATTCAGAAAATCTGATAGCTGGTGTAAGATACCGATAGCTTCCAGGGCTGCTACCGACATTAAAATTCCGAAGAAAAATAGTATGGTCGGACAATCTATTTTAGATAAAGCATACGGGATGCGGTATTGTTGTCCGGTGGGGATTTGGGGATGGCGTTGGTATAACAAGTCCAGATATAACCAGAATATTCCAAGAGTCAGTAAAATTCCGGCAAAGGGAGGTAATCCGGTGAGGGACTTGAAAATTGGAACTGCGACCAGACACAATAAACCTATGATCAGAATGCTGTTTTGTTCGCGTTTGCTGAATGAGATTCCGGTAGTTGTTCCCTTGTTTGTCAGGATCATTTCTCCCTTCAGGGAAACGGAAAGGAAGCAGGTTGGAAGTAATACGGAGATTATGCTGGGCAGAAACAGGCTTTTCATTACTCCGGCAGAAGAGATATTGTCGTTGATCCATAACATGATGGTGGTAACATCCCCGATGGGGGTCCAGGCTCCTCCCGAGTTGGCAGCAATGATGATGATACTGCCGAAAATCCAGCGTTCCCGCTGATTGTCAAGTAATTTTTGTATCAACATCATCATGACAATGGCTGAAGTCATATTGTCCAGAACCGAAGACATGAAGAAAGTAATAAGTGCAACCAGCCACAAAAGTTTTTTCTTGCTATGAGTCCGGATTTTCCGGGTAATGCCGGAAAATCCCTGATGCAGATCAATGACCTCCACAATAGTCATGGCACCTAACAGGTAAAAAAGGATTTCAGCAATATTTCCCAATTGATCTATGATTTGGGAGTTGAGAATGTATTTGCTCGTTTGGGTGGACAAGGATAAATGGGATAAGCCCGGATTCTGGCTGATGTAATTGTAAAAAGAGGCGGGATTTGCCTGTATGATCAGATTGGTTCCTGAAAAAATATATAAAGTCCATAATATAATCCCTAGTATAAGGGCAATGGAAGTTTTATTGATTCCGGTTTGGTGTTCCAGGGCTATCAGAAGATAACCAATAAGGAACAGAATAATCATTACTGTAATCATGCCTTGAAAGTTTTCAGTTTTTATTTACGCAATCTTCCAATTAAGGTTTGACTATATTTTTATAATTTTTCTTGTTAAATATTGTCCGTATGAATGTGGAATATTGTATCTTTGCAGAGAAATTCGGATGAGATGAAACGCATAATCTTGAGCATATTATTTTTGTTGATGGCTGTATGGGGATGGAATATGGCCGGAGATTATCGTTTGACTCAGGAAAATATTGCAGAGGAAGTTCCGGTGCAGGAAGCTCAGGCTACACAAAATATGGACCAGATTTTTTGTGTATTGGTGGCTGCGAATAGTTTTGCCGATGTATCTGCACAGACTAATTATAATTTTGCTTCCAACCTGGCCAGGCGTTATCGTTCTTTGTCTCTTGATAAGATACAGGATTTACAGGTTCAGGAGCATGAAACAAACCTGGATAATACCTTAAAATTTACTCTCCTTTCTTCGCAAGAGTATGCAGCACGGCAAAAAAATGCCGGTTTTTACATCTATGCCTTGCGGAGGATCATTATCTGATCGTGTTTTATTATGTGGTGAAGGTTCGTTTGTCGTTTAAGCGTTGATTCGTTTAGCCGATAAAGGGTGTTTATATTGGTATACAAACGAACCCAATATACGAATCGGCGCATTTTACCCTTTTAAAATAAAACACTATGGAAAAATATAAAACACTTGAGGAAGATATTGAAAATGTAACCAATAAAGAAGTTGTAAAACAGACCCGTCTTTCCGGTATAGCCGTTATAACACTTCTAATTGCTATTGGATGTGCCCTGGGAGGAATGGCTTTTGAAGATCCGAATTCTTCAATGCCTACTTTCCTTTACACTATGGCAGTATTTTTATTTTTGGGTGGAGTTGTGAAATTGTTTGTAGACAGAAGCTATTATTTATTCCGTCCTACCAAAAGCAAATTGAAAGCTGTTACCTTGTATTTTGATGTACATGAGAGTGATGCTATTCTGAATTGCATGGAGATGAAGCGATTCGAAGATCTGAAAAATCTGAAACGGGAAAAAGATACCGGAATTAAGGTCGCAGCTATGCTGGCCAATGATCAGAAATTTGCAGCTATACAGGTTTCAGAGTATATTCCGTATACTTACGAAGCAGTTACTCCGGTGATGTGTTACTATGGAGATGATGCACAGCGGTTTGCTACTCACTTTAAATGAAAGAAAGAGCCGTTTTCACGGCTCTTTTAATTTTGACTTATTTTGCTGATGATTTCTTTGATCGTTAAGATTTCTGTGTGAAGGTTATTGATGTACCTGTGAATGTGTTCCAAATCTTTGTGGATATTCAGGTATTGATCGTTTCTGGCTTGCAGCATCAGAAGAATTTGCTCAAACTTATAATTTATATTTTCTTTTTCAGGCATATCTGTTTGGTCGTTAAATGTTGCACCGACCATGTCCTGACCTGTCAGAAGCCAGTTTATATTAATACCCAACAGATGGCAGATGGCTTTTAACTTTGTATTATCCGGTTTCCTTATTTTTCCGGTCAGGTAATTAGAAATAGTTGTTGCCGAAATATTTAATTCTTTGGCAATTTTATAGTGTGAATACCCTTTAATGGCAATCGCTTGTTTAAGCCTTTCCTGAACTTCTTTCGTCAGTTGCATATGTCGAGCTTTTTGTTGTTTATTGAAAAATTATTCAATATTCATTTGCCAATACTTCAATATTGAATTATGTATGTTTAAGAATATACACAAATATAATGAAAAGTAACCATATTTTAATGATTTTGAGCTGATAAATATAGAGATATTGTCGAGTACTTAATATTCAATAGGTTGTATCTTCTTTTTTTTATTTGGTGTTTCTTTGTTAATCTCAGGATGGTCTTATGTTGAAATTAATTTACTTCCAATGGATAAGAATGTTGGGATTTGTTGTTTTGCAGGCTGTTCCAATTTTGGATTTAGATCTGTAATTGTAAAATATTGTTTAACTTTTTTTTAACCGCTTGCGGGTCAGTAAAATATTGTAATCCATGTTTTAAATTAATAGTTTTGTGACCCTAGAATAAGTCTAATTTTAATCGTAAATCAGAATAGTTATGGCAGAAGAGAATGCAATTGAAAAAATAAAGTGCGTGATTATAGGTTCAGGGCCTGCGGGTTATACTGCAGCCATTTATGCTGCCCGTGCAAATTTGAAACCGGTAGTATATACAGGTTTACAGATGGGAGGACAATTGACCACAACCACTGAAGTTGAAAACTTCCCTGGATATCCGGAAGGTGTTACAGGTCCGGTGATGATGGAAGATATGCGTAAACAAGCAGAACGCTTTGGTACTGATATCCGTTTTGGGATTGTGACTGAAGTCGATTTTTCCGGTCACCCTCATAAATTGACAATTGATGGTTGTAAGCAGATTGAGGCGGATGCTGTTATCATTGCAACGGGAGCTTCTGCTAAATATCTGGGATTACCTACTGAAGAAAAATTCCGGGGATTGGGTGTCAGCGCATGTGCTACCTGTGACGGTTTCTTCTATCGTGGAAAAGATGTGGCTGTAGTAGGTGGTGGTGACACTGCTTGTGAAGAGGCAACTTATCTGGCAGGATTGTGTAGAAAAGTGTACCTGATTGTCCGTAAAAATTACCTGAGAGCTTCTAAGGCTATGCAGGAACGGGTATTTAAAACAGAAAATATTGAGGTTTTGTTTGAGCACAATACGCTGGAATTATATGGAAATGACATGGGGCTTGAAGGAGCTCGTTTGTTGTATCGGAAAGGTACTGCTGATGAATGTGAAAAAGATATCAAGATCGATGGATTTTTCCTGGCTATCGGACATCACCCGAACTCTGAAGTGTTCAGCAAATATGTGAAAGTGGATGAACAGGGATATATCATTACTGAAGGTGCTTCCACCCGTACTAATGTGCCGGGAGTATTTGCGGCCGGGGATATTATGGATCCTGTATATCGTCAGGGAATTGCAGCTGCCGGAAGCGGATGCCGTGCTGCTATTGATGCAGAGCGGTATATCGGCGAACTGGAATCCAAATAACAATAAAGCCTGAGATTTTCTCAGGCTTTATTGTTATTTTATTGTCACCAATGTAGCTCCGTAGCCGTATTGTTTAAAAGAGGCATCCTGATGATGATGGCGTTTATATTTGGTTTGGAGTTCCCATATTATTCGTTGGCGCAGGATGCCATCGCCTTTTCCATGGATAAAAATAATTTTCTGACCTTTTCGGAGTTTATATTCGTCCATGATTTTTCGGAAATAGTCCAATTGATATTCCAGAATATCTTTATTATCCATTCCGGCAGTAGTTTCCAGTAGCTCGTGTCCGTGCAGATCTATTTCCAGAATATTACCTGAAATATGCTGTATAGGACGACGTGCCGGAGTTTCCTGGCTTTTCTTTTCTTTTATGGCTTGTTGAAGCTGTTTTGTATCGATTTCTTCGGGCTCAATCAGATGTTCTTTATCTAAAGGACGCAGGAAGGTAATGGAATTGAACCAGCGGGTATGCTGATAGGAGCCTGCTTTGCAGAGATTGACTGTATTGATTTTTATTTCTGCTTCAACTGGATTCTTTATTGTAGTCGTTCCTTTCTTATAAAAGATCGCTTGGATGTGAATGGCTTTGATGGTATTGTCAATGTCTTTCAGGCTGTAGGTTCCGAGAGAATAAAAGCTGTCGGGATTGCAATTCCCGGCTGTGATCCCGGAATATTGATCCCTGTTCCTGAAAGCTACAGAGAACAGACAGGTTTGTTCTGTATCATTTACAACCAAAAACTCGTACCTGGAATCCAATAAGTTATTGAAATTATCCGGAACAATGGCCAGATAGAGGGTGTCGGCCGATTGCATGCTGACCGCTTTCTGATTGTAGGTCTTAGGAGCTGTAGGCTCTGCAGAAGCAAGAGTGTTATTGAAATCTGAATGTATAATGACCAGGTCGTTGATGGAAGCCGGTATTTCAAAACCATATTCATCACAAAATACATTGACCGTATTCTTGTCAATGATACCAGTCACTTTTCCTTCTATCTTTTCGGAAATAAATCTTACAATATCACCAATTCTGATATTCATATATGTAGGGTTATACGGTATTTATAGTACTTTAAAAGTTAAAGGTGCGCTTGGGTCGTGATGACTGCATTCGTGTCCTTCTTCATGATGGGCACAGGCTTCTCCGGAGTCCTGGATTTTACCTTTGATCCAATCGTTTATTACGTTTTCGACACATCCGGCACAACCACGGATAACCTGAATGTGGTGGGATTCAAGGGTATTTTTAGCACCTTCACCCATATTTCCGGCCAACATCAGACTAATTCCTTTTTCTTCCAGTTGCGAAGCGATATTGGATTTACAGCCACAGCCTGCCGGAGCAGCAAGTGTTTCTGTCTCTGTGATTTGTTTGTCTTCATCCAGGGTAAAGATGGTATAGTATTCGCAGTGACCAAAATGGTCATCTACTTTATTATTCCGGGTTGGTATTGCTATTTTCATCATAATAGAAATTAATAATTTTTGCAAAGTTACCAATTTTGTTTGTAAAGGTGATCGGTTTTATGGAATTATGATGTAGTATGAGTGGAAGTCCGTCGGTAAAAGGCATCATCTGTTTGTTTAATAGATGCTTCTTTCATGAATGAGCTTATTCCGGGACGAAGGAAATGCTTTTGTCCGGAGATATTAGCTTTTTTCGTTCTTGTATGTTGATATAAGAAATGAAGTACATCTGCTGTGGTTTTTGCCTGCGGGCAGAATATAATACCGGAATTCTGGTCATAGAAGGTAAAATTGGTTCTCAGCGGAAAAACCCATAGATGAAACGATCATGGCATACGGATCTTTTGTCATGAATACCAAGGAAGAGATACCCGCAGCTTATGCTGATTTGAATGCCGGGAAATTCGGAATACTTGAGGATTAATCAATTTGATTTAATCCGTAGACGATTTGCCGGATCTCTTCAGCCCATTCTGTCGGTTTTTTGCTTTTATCCAGCCTTTGCCAGGAAATAGGTTTACCGATATGTATGGTAAAACTTTGGTTTCTTTTTTTGAAGGTTTCGTCCGGCAAATAAAACATTTCCAGATTGACATTGAGATGAATTTTTTTCCGGAAATTGGCCAGGTTATAGAAAAAATTGGAATTCTTCCCGTCAATAAAGATCGGAACAATATCCCTTTGGTGCTGTATTGCTTTGCTGACGAAACTTTTTTGCCAGGTAGGATCTTTGATGACACCTTTGTATTTACGGCTTACCATGCCTGCCGGGAACATGATCATCTGGGCAGGTGAGGCATAGGCATTTTCAATTGCCGTCACAGCATCTTTTGCCATGGCTCCATGCTTGTTTACAGCCAGAAAAATATTATTCAGATTTTTCAGGTTCAGTAACAGATCATTGACCGGGAATTTCAGATCCGGAAAATATTTTCCCAGGAAAGAAATCAATATGATGCCATCGGGACCTCCCAGAGGGTGGTTGGATACGAATATATAACGTCCATTGTTTGGTGGAAGATTTTCTATACCTTTCACCTGATATGAAACATTCAGGTATTCCAGAATGCCATCTGAAAAATCCAGCCCTTTCCGGTCTCCGTATCTATTAATAAAATCATTGATATCATCCTGGTGAATGATACGTTTCAGGAAAGAATATATAAAACCGGGTATTATCCTTGCCAGACGGGGATTTTTGCTATAAAAAATTTTTTCTATATATATAGGTTTGACGCGGTCAGTATCTTCCATGTTTATCATTTTGGAGCAAATATTTTTAATTTCAGATGCACAAAGATACAAATTAAGATCTGATCTTCCAGTGAAAACCTGGTTTGTTGGAAACTTTCGGGAGGTATTTGCGTTAAAGTGAGTATATTATTGAAAAGATAGAACTGAACTGATAAGTTAAACTAAAAACAAAAACTATGAAACGTACATTTTTTATGACAGGATTGGCAGTATTGATACTGTCATTTTTCATGGCCGGATGTAATTCCATGAAGAAATTACAGAAGGATGTGATTGAAACTGCTGTCGTTGGTTATGT
>CAJMQA010000040.1 GCA_905215395.1 uncultured bacterium
CCGGATTTACACATCCTGGGTGGAAGGACGTTTTGTCTTCCGCTTTATGAATCTGGAAGTTATTATCCGGCAATTACAGCGTTGGTATGATTTTGAAATATCCTATCTGAGTCCGGAAATCAGAGAGTATGAATTCCAGGGTGTTATACAGAGGGATTCAAAGATTGAAGATGTGTTTAAAGCCATAGAATTGACGACGGATGTCCGTTTTAAGATAAACGGCAGACAGGTGACAGTAGAGAAACGATAATCACTGCGGGGAGAAAAACAGGGATTGTTTGCACCAATCCCTGTCATAGATTCTCCTGACAGAAGAACCTTAATAACTAATTTTAATTGAACAAATTTATGAAAAAAATCCGAAGTTGGTGCTCCCGGAGCACCGGCAATGAATGTTTTAAATTGTTGCGAATAATGAAACTGGTATTTTTCATGATGGTGGTGTGTCTGAGCCATTTATCTGCTTCGGTGAGGGGGCAGAATATGAAGGTTACCCTGGAACTTGACGATGTCACTGTCGCTCAGGCGATCAGCAGGTTGGAAGAGAAGCTGGGAAAGGATTTCTTTTTCAGGCAGGAGAGTGTGGATGTAAACCGGAAAATCAGTGTAAAACTGGAGGATGCTCCGATGGATGAGATTGTTTACCGGATATTCGGTACGGGTTATTCCTGGTCGGTTGTCGACAATATGATCGTGATCACACCCGGTAAGTCGCCGGTTATACCGAAAGAAAAAACCGTACAGGGGACGGTCAGAAATGTGCGGGGAGAATCTCTGCCCGGGGTTACCGTGATGTTGAAAGGAACAACATTGGGGGGCATTACGGATATGGAGGGAAATTTTAAACTGACATTGCCCGAAAATAAACCTACAGTCCTGGTATTTTCTTTTGTGGGGATGGAAAAGAAGGAAGTGGAATGGAAGGGAGAGGAACATCTGAAGGTGGTTTTGAAGGAAGATGTCCAGGAGATGGATGAGGTGGTGGTGACGGGTATTTTTACCAAAGCCAAAGAGAGTTATACCGGAGCGGTGACGACGATTACTTCCAAAGAACTAAAAAAATTCGGTAACCGCAGTGTGATCAGCCAGATCCGGAATATCGATCCGGGTTTTAACATTCTGGAAAATAATCTGATCGGCTCTGACCCCAATCAATTGCCCGATATTCAGATGCGGGGAAGTACGAGTCTGGAAGTGGGGGTGAAGGATCTGCAAACCGATATGAAAAGTTCTTCTGCTTCTAACCTGCCGCTTTTTATACAGGATGGATTTGAGATTTCGTTGCAGAAGCTGATGGATATGGATGAGAGTATCATTGAATCGATTACGTTATTGAAAGACGCTAGTGCTACTGCCATGTATGGATCGAGGGGAGCCAACGGAGTGGTGGTGATCACTACCAGCCGCCCGGAGGCCGGAAAAATACGGATCACTTATAAAGGGGACCTGAATATCGAGGCTCCGGATTTTACTTCTTACGATTTGTTGAATGCCAGAGAAAAACTGGACTATGAACAGGCTGCTGGTATTTACAAATACAGTATACCCCAGATGGAACAGGATTTAGTGGAACTGTATAACCAGCGTTTGATAGACGTACAGAGAGGAGTAAATACCTATTGGCTGAAATATCCTGTACATACGGGAGTCGGACACCGGCACAGTTTGCGTATCGATGGAGGAGATGAGAATTTCAGATATGCAGCTAACGTGGGTTATAATAATGTGGTGGGGGTGATGAGAAAATCAAGGCGGGAAAATATTACCGGAAATATGTTTCTGCAATACAAATTTCAGAAAGTTTCTTTTCAGAATGACCTGACCATTACTATCAACAAGGCTCATAATTCTCCTTATGGTGAATTTTCCGATTATACCAAACTGAATGCTTACTGGACGCCTTATGATGAGGAAGGACATATTAAAAAGGTGTTGGAAGATACTTATGTGGCTAACCGCCCGTCGGGACAGATATTTCAGTATAACCCTTTGTATAACGCCACTTTGCCTACCCGGAATACAAAGGAATATACCAATATCCAGAATAATTTTGCCATAGAATGGAATATCCTGCCGGAACTGACTGCCCGGGGACGACTCACTTTAATTAAACAGAGCGGACGTTCTGATAAATATCTTTCAGCCAGTCATACCGATTTTGCTGAAATAGAACAGGAAAGACGCGGAACTTATGAGTATGGTACGGACTATCTGTTTAGTTACGAAGCCGATTTTACGGTAAATTATACCAAAACTCTGGCTGATAAGCATCAGATTTATGCCGGTATCAGTTATAATTTTGCGGAGAACAAGACCGAGTCACATTCCATTACGGCAGAAGGATATTCGGCTACCAATATGGATTTTCTGGGTCTGGGCAGTAGTTTTGCAAAGAACGGGAAACCGCTGAGTAGTGAGGGATTTTCAAGACGTTTGGGAGGTATTGCTAACTTAAACTATACATTTGACCGCCGTTATTTTATTGATTTTTCGGGAAAACTGGAAGGTTCCTCCAAGTTCGGCGCAGATAATCGGATAGCTCCTTTCTGGTCGGCAGGTCTGGGATGGAATATTCATAATGAACATTTTATCGGTAACAAGGAGCTGTTTAACAGCTTGCGTCTGCGTTTGTCCTACGGTATTACCGGTTCACAGGATTTTGACCCTTATCAGGCGATGACCACATTCACCTATTACGGCAAACAGGGTTACCGGACCTGGGTTGGTGCTTATGTGATGGGACTCGGAAATAAGGATTTGGGGTGGCAACAGACGGGACAATTGAATGTCGGTCTGGAAACCTTGCTGTTCAAGGGAGCTTTGAAATTGAATGTGGATTTCTACAATAAACTGACGGATGATCTTTTGTCGGACATCAACCTGCCGACGGCTACCGGTTTCAGCAGTTATAAAGCCAATATCGGAAAGGTTCGTAACAGGGGTGTTGAATTGACGGCGAATGTGTATCTGTTACGGAATACGGAACGTGAAATTACCTGGTCCATAGGAGGTTCGCTGGCGCATAATAAAAATGAGATCATGAAGATTTCGAATTCACTGGAATTTTTGAATGAAGAGCTTTTGAAAAATGCCGATTCAAATCCCAGTTTTCTCTTGCAGGAAGGACAATCGATGAATACCATTTTTGCTGTAAAATCTTTGGGTATAGATCCCAGTAACGGACAGGAGGTCTTTTTGAAAAAAGACGGTACACGCACTTATACCTGGAATGCTAATGATGAGGTGCCTTGTGGAATTAACGAACCAAAAATCTGGGGAAATCTGAATACGATGTTCCGTTATAAAGGACTGTCTTTGAATGTAGTGTTCGGATACCGCCTGGGCGGATTTATTTATAACAGTACACTTGTCAGTAAGGTCGAAAATGTGGATCCCTGGTTTAATGCAGATAAACGGGTGTTCTACGATCGTTGGAAAAAGCCGGGGGATCTGGCCTCTTTCAAGAGTGTATTGGATAATTCCAAAACGAAGGCTTCGTCCCGTTTTGTGATGGAGGAAAACACATTGGAATGCCGGACGCTGAATTTGTCGTACGATTTTGATACCGCATGGACGCAGAAGCATTTGGGGTTGAGCTATTTATCTGCCGGATTTTATACAGAAGATGTGTTCCGGATTTCTACGATCAAACAGGAAAGGGGTATTTCTTATCCTTTTGCCCGGAAATATTCGGTATCACTGACTGCACGTTTTTAGAAATGAATGATAAAAAGAGATGGATATGAAAAGATATAATCTGATATATATAGTGTTGCTGACCCTTTGTGTCGGCTGTAGCGATTGGCTGGATGTCCGCCCCCGTACAGAAATGAAAGAGGATGATATGTATGCCACAGAAGAAGGTTTCCGGAATGTATTGATCGGTGCTTATATACGCATGGTTACTGCCGATTTATACGGAGAGAATACCACGCTGAAGTTTCCGGAGTTGCTGGCGCAGCATTGGCAGACATCCACTTCTTCGACAGATAAGAAAACCCTGGACAATATCCGGAAATTCAATTTCAAGGATGAGAATGTAAAAGAGGTCATAGGCACAATGTGGCTGCAATATTACAAGACCATTGCCGGCCTGAACAGCATGCTCAAAGAGATGGAGGGAAAAGAGAAACTGTTTATAACCGGAGATTATGAGTTGATCAAAGGGGAGGCTTTGGGATTACGCGCTTTCCTGCATTTTGAAGTGTTGCGTTTATGGGGTCCGGTCCCTGAAAAGAATGTAAACACTTCCCAATTGGCAATTCCTTACTTGACGGAGATGACCAAAGATCCTAACGAGGCATTGCCTTTGACCTACGGGAAAGTATTGGAAATGATCCTGACCGATCTGAATGAGGCTGAAAAGTTACTGGCTAAAGATCCGTTGATCGAGTGTAAGGCTAATATCCTTAACCTGGGATTCGGAGCCATATTAACCGGCGATTTCAAACGTCCGGATGACGAATTTTGGTATTACCGTCAGAACCGTTTTAATTATTTTGCGGTGAAAGCTACAAAAGCCCGTTACTATCAATGGACAGGAGATAATGAAAAAGCGGTGGCCTATGCTAACGAAGTCATTGATGCCGTGAATCCGGAGGATGGTAGCCGGAAATTTTCTCTGGCCAACACTGTGACCGATGGTACGGAAGACAATAAGACAGGGGATCGGATCATGAGTTGTGAGCATATTTTCTCGCTCCACAATCCTTTATTGGAGGATATTATCCGGCCGTTGTTTATCGATTTCGGGGGATATACTCAAAAGATGGCAAATATCACTACTGCTTATGAAAAAGCAGTGAATCCGAATGATATCCGTTTTGACAAGGATATTTACTGGCAGGAAAAATCGGTACCGCTTACCGGTTCTATGCAAAATATGTTTAAAAAATTCCTGATCAACGAAACTACATCTACCCGTTTAATGCCTCTGATCCGGTTGTCGGAAATGTATTTCATTGCTATGGAGTGCGGGACGATCGGGGAGGCTCAGACCAAATTCAGGACTTTCCGTATCAGCCGCAATATGGATAGCAGTATGGAAACCGGGTTGACAGATACGCCTGCTGTTCAGAACCGTCTGGAAAAGGAATACCGGAAGGAATTTTACGGGGAAGGGCAGATGTTTTTCTGGTATAAACGACACAAAACGACAAAATTTACCTGGCCTGCTGCAATGGAAATAGAGGCTTCGCAATATGTCGTTCCACGCCCTGATTCTCAGATTGTATTTGAATAAAAACGTTAAAAAAGATCGATTATGAGTAATATATATATATGTGTTGCTGTCCTGACAGGAATACTGATGTTTTCTGCCTGTGAGGAAAAGAACGTAGCACTTTATGAAGATGAACCTGCTCTTTATTTCTGGAGAGGAACAGATTATAACAATGATTTCCGTCAATACGATAGTCTGGCATATTCTTTTTTTGTGAAAGAAATAACACGTGAACGGGATACGGTTTATGTACAGTTGCGGACAATGGGATTGCCGGTGGACTATCCCAGGGCTGTAAAACTGGTACAGACCAACAGTGGTGAGCAAGGAGCTGCTATGGCCGGGACGCATTTTGCCGCTTTCGATCGTGCTGAGATGGCTCCTCATATGGTGGTCCCGGCAGGCGCTGTCGTTGCTGATATTCCGGTTGTTATTTTGCGCGATCCTTCGATGAAAAATCAGGAGTTCCGTCTGGAACTGGAGGTTGTCCGCAATGAACATTTTGTTGTGGGGCTGGAAGATCAGAAAAAATTCCTGATCAAAATATCGGATATGACTTTTAAGCCTTCCAACTGGAGTTCCTGGCAATCATATTTCGGTGATTGGGGTCCGGTAAAGATGTGGTTTATTATTAATTATGTCGGGGTATCAGATTTTGAAAATTATTCGCAGTATTCTTCAGCTATGTTGAAATTTTACAAGATGAAAGCCAACCAGAAACTGGAAGAATACAACAGGGACAATAAAACTATACTCACTGAAGATGATGAGATTACAGTTGTGTCATTTCCGCAATAAAAACAGAAGATTATGAAAACAAATATATTTATATTTTGGAGCCTGGTTGTTGTCGTTCTGCTGGGCGGATGTGTCGAAGATGACGGGAATTACGATTACAAAGACCGGTCGGAGGTGGAATTAGGAGAGGTCACCGGTATAAAGGAGTTTTATGGGGTCAATTCATTGGAAAGATTACTGATTACTCCTTCTGTGGAGAGGATTACCCGGGATGAGGATTATGAATATTATTGGTGCGTATGGGGATCGGGAACTAACCGTACCAATTATAAAGATACGATTGGCCGGGAGAAGCAGTTGGATTACACCGTTAACCTGAAGTCCGGAACGTATGAACTGGTCTTCCAGGCTAAAAATAAGGAAACTGGGGTATCTGTTTTCCGGAAAGCGGATATGACTGTGGCTTCTGTTTACAGTGAAGGATGGTTTGTCACCAAAACAGTGGATGGTCAGACTGAGATAGATCTGGTAAAAAAGGACGGTACGCTGTATTCTGATATTTTGAAAGCTGCCAATGGCGTGAGTTTACCGGGTAAAGCCCTGAAAACTTTTTATCAGTCGAGTATGTATAAGGTGCAGATCGACAATCCGGACGGCACAGTCACTAAGCTGAACAATGAGAAGGTGATGTACGTGCTGAGCGAAAATGACATGCGGATCTACAATGCGGACGATATGAAAGAGTACAGGCGTTATGAGAATGCTTTTTTTGAAGCTCCGGCAACCCGGAAATTACAGGATGCTTATCTGGGTGTAACGGGACAATTCCTCATGAACAACGGAAAAATTCATTGGATAGACCTTTCCGGAGGAATCAGTATTTTCGGATTCCCAATGCTGGGAGAGTATGATGTGGCTCCTTTCAATATGGGCAGTGTGAATGTGGGAATGCTGGTGTATGATAACCTTAGCTGTTCGTTTAAGGATGTTCCATACAGTAATTCCCGGATGGTAGATCTGAAAAGTGAGGCCGGGCAGACCGATTGCAATCATATGAATTGTGATCTGATCTTTATGGATGAACAAACGGCTTATTATGGCCTGACTACCGGAGGAGTTGCTTTGCTGAAATCCAGGGATAAGGAGGAATATTATGCTACAATGCTTAATATGAACTGGAAGTCAGGTAAAAATCCCTTTGTCAGTCTGAACAAAGTAGAAGATGGATGTGCTGTCAGAAAAGGAAAAGTGTTTGCCCCCAACAATTACAACAATGTACTTTATTTTTCCGATGGTGGAAATACGGTTGGGATGTATAATGTGAGCAATGGGCTGGAAAAAGAGGATATGCTGACTTATCCGGAGGGAGAGTCGGTAGTTTTTATCCGGCATATTTCTTATACTACTTATAGTGCGGGTGATCAGAGTCTGGAATGTCTGGCTGTAATGACCAACAGTAAAGCCGGTTGGAAAGTGTATTTGTACAAATTTGTGGGTCGTACGGCAGAAATCGAACAACCGGAATATCAGTTTTTCTCCGGGAAAGGAGAAGGAAAGCATGTTCTGTTCAGAGGATTGAATGCACAGGAAATAAATTAAAGCGGGATGAAAAAAATATTGATTTTATGGGTTGTCCTGATGGGCGGGCTGAGTCTTTATGCTCAGGAAAAAGGAGTGATGTTTCAGCATATAAGTTATCAGGAGGCCTTGGATAAGGCTAAAACAGAAAATAAACTGGTGTTCATGGATTGTTACACCAGCTGGTGCGGACCTTGCCAGCATATGCTGAAAAATGTATTTACCAGAGAGGATGTCGGAGAATTTTTGAATTCCCGTTTTATCAATGTGAAGTTCGATATGGAAAAAGGGGAGGGGATAGGGTTGAGAAAAAAATTCGCTATCCGGGCTTACCCCACCTTTCTGCTAATCCGTCCTGACGGGGAAATACAACATCGTCTGGTAGGCGCAGCAAAGGCGGAAGACTTTATGGAACGGGTTGCCCGGGGTATGCAGGAAGAAAGCTCGTTGTGCTACCTGGAAAAACGTTATGCAAAAGGCAAGTTGAACAAAAAGCAGCGCTCTTTGTATTTGTTGGCATTGAAAGATGCCGGTGAGGATCTGAAAATGAAGGATGTTTCAGAGAAAGAGTTTGCACAATTGACCGATAAGGAAAGATGCAGCCCTGAATATTGGAAACTGTACGACCAACGGAAAATCGACTGGGAGGATGAGCGTTTTGGCTATTTGGTGAAAAACAAAAAGAAATTTGATGAGCGGGTGGGAAAAGAGTTGGTGGACCAGAAAATTTATGATACCTATTATCAGGCCTTGGTGGCGGTCACTGATGGTCATAATAGTGCGCATGCCGATAGTGTACTCCGCGAGCTCGGTTTACAAATTGCGGGTATTGATTTTAAACAGAAGGCTGAGTTGCAGAATCTGAGCCGGTATATTGGGGCCTGTAACCGTAGAGATATAGACGGGGTTCTGGACTTTCTGGATGAACACCTGGAAGATTTGCCGGGAATGTTTTTGTGGAATGTCCCTTTCCGTCTGGATTTTATCGCAGAATCGGGTAAACCTGCCCAGATAAGCCGCTATGTCGGCATGGAGCCGCGTTTGATGTCCTTGTTGAATACTCCCCAGATTCAAAAACTGGCTGCCGAGACATTTAATCAGCACCGTTCGGTCCTGAATCAGAAAATGAATTATGCCGAGGTCAGAGGAAGAGTGGAAAAGGATAAAATGACAAAGGTGAATTTGTTTAAGGTAGAAGATGGGATTACGGATTTGATTGCCACGACAAATGTGGGGAAAGATGGTTTTTACGGGTTTTCTTTTGCCCCGGCAGATAGTGGTTATTATCTGGTGGGGGGACTCAAAGAACTGGAACGCATCCGGATTTATCTGAAGCCGGGAGACCGTGCCGAAGTCAATATACTGGAAGATTCGCTGTTGATTGCCGGGAAGAAAAGTTATGAGAATTATTTACTATCAGAATGGCAAAGCATGTTCGAGCCTGTGAGGCGCAGAGTATTGCATATGAGTTATATTCTATATACCTATAAGCAGTTTTTTCCTTATTTCCAGGAATTTTTACCCAAAGCCCGGGAGTTTAAAAGTAAGATCAATACGAAGAACGAGGTTTTCAATGAATTATTGAAGCGCACTATCGATTATGATCTGGACTATATGGCTCTGATGATTCTCCGGGCTCCTAAGGCGGATCCTGAGACTCATCAGCCCGGACAACCCAAGCCTGAAAATTATTCCGGATATTATTCGACTCTGGAAAATCCGGATAATTACCGGGATGCAGTTTTATTGCAACAACACTATGGTGTGGATTTTTTGAAACGTTACACTGATTTTGTACTGGAGCGGAATGGGAAAGAACGGACTCTGAAAAACCGTCTGGAGTGTTTACCTGATCCATTATTACAGGCAGAGTTGGTGCTCGAAAATGCTTCTTATGCCCGTACTTATGACCAATTCCGTAAGGTGGTAGATCCTTATGCTACTTTATTGGTGGCTCCTGCCCACATCCAGAGATGGAATGAGTTGTGTGCAAAATTGTATGTGGCTCAGCCCGGTAAAGAGGCAGCAGATTTTACCTATCCTGACCGGAATGGAAAAGCCGTTTCGTTGTCTGACTTCCGGGGAAAAGTGGTACTGGTGGATGTGTGGGCTACATGGTGCGGACCGTGCCGGGCAGAGGTACCGAATCTCGTGAAATTGGAAAAGGAAATGGCCGGTAAAGATGTGGTATTTATCGGGGTATCTGTGGATGAAAAGAAAGATTATCAAAAATGGTTGGATGTTCTGGACAAAGAACATATGGAAGGAGTACAGCTTTTTGCTGAAGGATGGAGTAAAATTGTAGCTGATTATAAGATAAAGGGAATTCCCCGGTTTATGGTTTTCGACCGTCAGGGCAGGGTAGTTACAGCCGATTCTCCCCGGCCTTCTGATCCGGCTTTGAAAGTATTATTGGAGAAGACCTTGAAACAGTAGGGAGATTTTCCGGAAAGAAACCGGAAGGAATATCCCGTAACCCCGAACAGCTGTTTAACAGAGTAATTTCTGTTAAACGGCTGTTTGATTTAGGAGTACTTTATTTTTTCCGATTTGTAAGAAGCATAACGGGAGCTGAATTGCTATATAAATTTCAGCTGTTTATTGAGTACTTATATTAATTTTGTGTCGTGACACCCCAATGAGCGTTTGTTGAATGTTAAAAATCAACTATATTTGTGGTGCTGTTCAGGTAATTGAACAGAAGACATAATTAGTTATGAAAGCGTTTAGCTTTATCCCGTTTTTATAAATCTGGTAAATTTCAAAATGGTATGGGGATTGGCAGTACAAACGTTCATGCTTGCCGTATATGTATATACATATATAGTTTAGCGTGGGGTGTCGTTTTATCTTGTACCACAGGTTTACCAGAACCTCTAAAACAGATAACTCTAACAGTTCCCACGCTTTCTTTCTTTATTTAAATAACTTATCTGGGAATTGAGGTGCTAAATAATTTTTGGCATTTATATACTATTTTATAGTAAACCTTACTTTTATATAGAATTAAATCTGGAATATTCAGCGTTTCGGAGTTTATGGTCTTTCGAACGGGTTCCCGTCTACGGTTTTGTCAGCCTGCCGTTCACTAACCTCCTATACTCTCACACAAGGCTTTCCCACGGAACGTCGGCCGGGCGTTCCGGCAGGCTGACAAAATACGCAGACTACCACCATGTTCTTCAGGCAATAAACTCCTCCACTGTCAGACTCAGATCCTCCTGCAATGTTACACTACGGGAGGTTTCGGGGATAAAGCTGAGAGGACCATAAAACGCTGAGGACGAGTGTCTGTGTTAGTTTTTCTGAACGGCCATCGGGGGGATGTCTGAGGACTGAAAGTCCGAGTTCCCCCCGATAGTGATAGACAAACTTACACGACCGTCACGAAGCGCACAGGTCCGATAGCTTTATCCCCCGAAACCGGACAAAAGAATTCTACGATTAACTTTGTTATACTGTAAAATTGTATATAGTCACTTAATTTTTTTATGAAAATTTTTTGATGCTGGCAGTACTTGCCGTAAGTACAATGTTTTGTGCAAATGCACAGGAATCGGGATTCGGGGTTAGACTCGGAATGAATATTTCGAATCTCAGTCAAAAATTTGATGGAACAGTAGACGATGGAGAAAGTAAATCGGACTATGAAATTGATTTTAAAAGCCGTATAGGGGTGAAAGTGGGAGTGATCTATGATTGGGGACTCAGTGAAGCATTTTATATTCAGCCTGGATTGTATTTTACTACCCGTGGTGGAAAATATGGAGAGGGTGATGAAGATGGAAAATATGAGGAGAAATGGAATTTGAGTTACTTACAACTGCCGATCCTTGCTTCTTACAGAATTCCTTTGAACGATAACATGAAACTGCATATTAATGCAGGTCCTTACCTGGCTTGTGGATTAGGAGGAAAAGTGAAATGGGAGGTTACTTATGACGGAGAAACGGAGAAAGGGGATTTCAAAGCTTTCGGAATGACGAAAAATGACGACGAAGATAAAGACAGCGAAAAAGGTGGATTGAAAAGATTTGATGCTGGTTTGAGTTTCGGAGCAGGGGTTTCTATTAAAAAGTTTTATGTTGGTCTGAGTTATGATCTGGGACTTGCAAATATTGCTGACCAGGATCAGTGGAAGGACTACAAAATCAGAAACCGGAACTTTTCAATAGGAGTTGGTTATAATTTTTAATTCCTTCGTTGTGATCTGCTCCTGATACGGGCAGATAAAATTGAAAAGCCAGCAGGTATATTCCTGCTGGCTTTGTTATAAATAAACTACTGGTTAAATTTTCATTGTCTTGCAGATTGTTGCCGGTACTGTAAAAGGAAATAATCTTGAGGAAATAAAGAATAAAACTCAGAATTTATTGTGTTTTTTTCGTGAGAAAATCATATTTTTGTGGCCTGAAATTTAACAACAATGGTCCTTATTGTTTGTTTTATAACAAAATAAGTATGATCTCTCTAAAATTTAACACACTATGTCTCTCTATTTTAGTTTTAAGGAAATCCTCAGTGCTTTTATGGTTCTTTTTGCTGTCATTGATATTCTTGGAGCCATTCCGATTATCATTAGTTTGCGGGAAAAGAAGCAAAAAATAGAGGCGGGGAAGGCTGCTATTATTTCTTTTATTATATTGGTGGCTTTCCTGTTTGTCGGTCAAGCCTTGTTGTCGCTTTTTAATGTAGATATTTCTTCATTTGCAGTGGCAGGGGCCTTGGTACTTTTGGTGCTTGCGGTGGAAATGATTTTTGGGGTTGAGATATTCAAAAACGATAGTCCCTGTGGTTCTGCAACGATTGTGCCTTTGGTGTTTCCGTTGATTGCAGGTGCAGCTTCATTTACGACCTTACTTTCATTACGTGCTGAGTACAATATTCTCAATATTATTTTAGCTGTAGCATTAAATATGACTGTGGTCTATTTTGTATTGAAGTATGTATATTATGTGGAACGCTTGTTTGGTAAAAGCGGGGTGTACGTTATGCGTAAATTATTTGGAATCATTTTGTTGGCTATTGCGGTGCGTCTGTTTACCGCTAATCTGACTTCCCTGATCGGAAGTTTGTAATCAGATTTTATCGATAAATTTTACAAATCGTTCATCGTAGATTTTGTATAAGATAATCCACAATAAAAAACGGCACATACGGCCGATAAACATGAGAATAAATGTTTTCGTTTTGTTGGTCCGGTAAAAGCCCAGGGCTACATTTGAAATGTCTCCGAATACCGGAATCCATACGAGGAGAGCAAGAAGACTGCCATATTTGTCGATCTTGCTTTTTTCTTTTACAATCTGACTTCCCTTGATGTGTAACCATTTATGGATTTTCTGCTGATTGCCGGCATATCCGATCATATAGATCAGAATTCCTCCGAGCCATCCGCCCGTTGTTGCCAGTAAAAGGCACAGCCATGGGTTTGAGTCTGCTGCCAGCATACCAACGAAAAATACGTCAGCACCTAAAGGGATGAAAAGGGCAGAGAGGAATGAGCCGGCAAATAAACCATAGTAGCCGTATTGTACCAGAAATTGGGAAATAGATAGTATGATTAAAGTGTGCCCCATATTGGAAAAATCATCACAGGGTGTACGGTACGTGGAGCTGAAAGTTTCATTCAGAAATCAGGAGATGAATTCAATAAAACGGTCCGCATACCGGATATAGAGCAGGGTCCAGATCAGGAAACGGGCGAAACGGCCAACCAGCATATAGAAGGCAGAAGCATAGGGACGGATGCGGTAGAACCCCAGGGCTATGGCGAACAGGTCTCCGGCAACGGGCAGCCAGGTGAATAGTGCCAGCCAGACACCATATTTGTCGATGTTCTTTTTTTGCCGGACTAGTTTTTCTTCCTTTACTTTCAGCCATCGTTCGATCCATTCCCAGCGTCCCAGCCAACCGATCCAGTAAGAGGTCAGACCTCCCAGCCAGTTTCCTGCGGTAGCTATGATAAGGCAGATCCATACATTTCCGCCCAAAGCTAAAATACCTACCAATAAAATATCAGCACTCATCGGTATAATGGTTGAAGCCAGAAAAGAGCCGGTAAATAGCCCCCAATATCCCAGGTCGGTTAACGATTCCATAGTTAAAACGGTTTTCCGTCCCAAAGTTACGATGCTTATTTTAAATGCTGGTCCAGACTTTTCATTTTTTATTTCTTTTAGGTTTGTAGTTTTCCTATTTTTGTTTTCTAAAACAGATTCCAATGAGCAAGGTATTGATCATAGATGATGAAAATCAGTTGAGAAATTTGCTGGCCCGTATCATAGGGCTGGAAGGTTATGAAGTTATTCAGGCGGATAGTTGTAAAAATGGGCTGAAACAACTGGAGCAGGAGAATCCGGAGGTTGTGATCTGTGATGTGCGGCTTCCGGACGGAAGTGGGGTGGAACTCATTACCGGGATGAAACGGCTGAGACCTTTGACAGAGATTATTCTTCTGACAGCTCATGGGAATATTCCGGATGGGGTACAGGCGATTAAAAACGGGGCTTTTGATTATATAACCAAGGGGGATGACAATAATAAGATCATTCCTTTGCTGAGCCGGGCTGTGGAAAAAGTGGAAATGGCCAGACGGTTGCAACAGTTGGAGCAACAAGTCGGACGGAAATATTCATTTGATTCAATCCTGGGAAAGTCGAAACCGATTCTGATGGCAGTGGAATTGGCCCGTAAGGTATCGGCAACGGATGTGCCTGTACTGCTGACAGGCGAAACAGGTACCGGAAAGGAAGTTTTTGCACAGGCTATCCATCAGAATAGTGCGCGTGCGGGGAAATCGTTTGTGGCTATTAATTGTTCCTCTTTTAGTAAGGAATTATTGGAAAGTGAGCTGTTTGGACATAAAGCAGGAGCTTTTACCGGGGCGGTAAAGGATAAGAAAGGACTGTTGGAAGAGGCTGATAAAGGAACCATATTTTTGGATGAAATCGGGGAGATGGCTTTTGATTTGCAGGCTAAGTTACTGCGTGTGCTCGAATGCGGGGAGTTTATCAAAGTAGGGGATACGAGACCTGTAAAAGTAAATCTGAGAGTCATTGCTGCTACAAACCGGGATTTACAGAAAGAAATAGAGGCGGGAAATTTCCGGGAAGATTTGTATTATCGTTTGTCAGTATTCCGTATTCAATTGCCGCCATTGCGGGAACGTACCGGAGACATTGAGTTGTATGCACATTCGTTTGTGAAAATGTTTGAACCGGTGCTGGGAAAACAGATTACAGAAATCAGCCAGGACTATCTGGATGCTCTGAAATGTCATTTCTGGAAAGGAAATGTCCGGGAATTGAGGAATGTGATAGAAAGAAGTATGATCATAGCAGACGGGGGATATCTGTCCCTGGCAGATCTGCCTCTTGAAATGCAACAGGGAAATACCGGGTCGGAACATGTTTTCTCGGATTTTGACCTGGCAAATATAGAAAAACTACATATTCAGAAAGTATTACGGTATACAGGAGGCAATAAGACCGAAGCTGCCCGGCTGATGCATATCGGCCTGACTACCCTGTATCGTAAGATCGAGGAATATGGAATAAAAAGCTAACGATCTGTAATTTCAAAAGGTATACGGCAAGAAACGCCATGTTTCATCAGATTCGTAAGGTTAGGATAAAGACGTTTTTTGAATGAATCCCAGTTCCGGTGAAGCATTTGTGTCCATCCGGCTTCGGCTAGAGCCATTGCCCGGGGATAGGCCATGTATGTGGCCCGGTTGATGTCACGGATGGCTTCTCCCCACAAAGTTCCCATGATTCCCAGAATGTGTGCCTGTTCGTTGGAAGGACGTCTGTATCCTGGATCAAATTCATAGCAGGTCTTTAAACTGGTTACGGGCATTCCCCAGTTATTGAATTCAGGAAGATCACCTTTCCATTGCGGATAATCCAGGTAAGTATATTCGCCCGGAGCCATAATCAAGGGATTGCCGTGCTGTGCTGTCAATTTCATACAGAGGGGAGTGAGTCCGTATCGCCAGGTAACCAGTGTTACTTCTTGCGGATAGTCGAAAAGGTATTCTTTTGCCGGTAGCCACATATTGTCCAGTTCACACCACAATATGGCTTTTTTCCTGTTTTCTTTTACGGTGGGAAGAATTTGTGCAAAAAAATAGTTCATCAGTTGGGAGGACTTGTGATATCCCAGGCGTTGCATTAAAGCTTGGCAATGGCTGCATTTCCCCCAATTGGCTTTGATTACAGCTTCGTCTCCGCCCAGATGAATAAACGGGGAGGGAAATACAGAAGCAACCTCTGCAATAATATCTTTATAGAGCTGATAGACCTTGCTGTTACCTGCACACAACATCTGATCAACAGTTTGCCCTATAATTCTGGTAATAGAGTCTGTATGGGAACAGCCCAGCTCAGGATAAGCTGCAAGAACAGCGACTGTGTGACCCGGAATATCTAGTTCCGGAACGATTTCAATGCCTCTTAGGGCAGCGTATGTAACTAGTTCCCGAAGTTCATCCTGTGTGTAAAAGCCATTGTCAGGACCGGAAGGTGTCCCTGCCGGATTTCTGAATGCACCGGTTTCTGTCAGCCGCGGATATTTTTTGATTTCCATGCGCCATCCTTGATCATCAGTCAAATGAAGTTGTAAGGTGTTGAATTTATACCGTAACATCTGATCGATAAAGAATTTTACGTCCTTAACCGGCAGAAAATGCCGCGCCGGATCAAGCATCAGAGCCCGGTAGCTGAAACGGGGGGCGTCGTCGATGAATACAGGGACGATTTCATTCTGGCTGCTATGGCATATATCTCCCAGCAAAAGTTGATCTAAGGTTATAATTCCGTATAGGATGGCCGTAGGGGTACTTCCGGATATTTTCAAAAGTTTACTCGTCACCAGAAGAGTGTAGTGTTCTTTACCTGGAAGGGTGGTGTCGATCAGAAGTTCTACCCTGGATTTTCTGGATTTCGGGCTGGGTTGCCAGTTCAGATTCATCCTCTCTTGTATTACTTGTGTCAGTTGCGAAGCTGCAAAGGATAAAGATTTTTCATTGATGTACAAGTCTGTGGTAGCATGGAACCGGAATTTTTTTTTGCTTTTGATCTGTTCTATATGATTGGGATAAGGTAAGAGAGCGGACAGATGCTCCTGTGCAGATAATGTTTTGGTAAATAGAACCAGGATCAGAAAGAGGATTGTTT
>CAJMQA010000041.1 GCA_905215395.1 uncultured bacterium
ATCAAATAACGGGATCCCATGATCAGTAGCATATTTGATTCCGCTCCAAGTAGCCAATGTCGATGGATATATATTTTTGAATTTTCCATCTAAACCACATGCAAACCATTCATACATCACTCGTTTTTTCAATATTACACAAACAGTCCCTCCTATAATTTCTCCCTTCAAACGAATCAACAGAAATTTACCAAAATGTTCTCTATAAAGCTTATTAAAGAATTCAAAGGGAAATAAAGGAGTTTTCACACGTGTTTTGTACAACTCCAAAAGGATATCATAATAATTTTCAACTTCTAGGAAGGTCGGTTCATCAACTATTTCAGCTCCATCTCTTAAAGAAGTTCGAATATCCCTTTTCCGACTATTTCCCAAGTTTTTTTTCACAACATCTTCAGAAACACAATTCACATGAAAATTCAGATGAGCTTTATAATTAAATCCTACACTTTCAAATACAGGTCGGAATAAAGAGTAATCATTATAATTTCGGAATTCAATATATATTGCTTTTGAAGCAAGTTCTTTTTTACAAAATAGCAATAAACTCTTCAATGCTTCCTCACTAATATCATTGGCCAATAAAGCCCCTCCCGGAACAATCGCTCTTCTGGAAAAAAACTGTTTTAATCTTCCTCCGTCTTTCTGAATATAACCAACTACAACTCCCTTTAAAATATTATTTTCAGAAACAGCAAAAACAAAGGGCTCCATAAATGATAGGGATGCATAAAAATCATAACACTCTTTGGTTTGAAAAAAAGATGTGTTTGACGACGTCTCTGTCAACTTATTCCATTGGTATAAATCGAGTCGATCTATACAATTATATATTTGTATCATTATATTTATTAATCAAAATATTACATGCAAGAACAATCTCCCATCAATCTTTGTTCTGTTATTTCAGGAAATTAATTGGCGGCAATTAAAATATAAAGCAATCAAGTATCAATTATAGGACATAACAACAATTTAAACTAACGATAATTATATACTAATCCATAAAAATCATCTATTCGTTTTTATGAATTTGTCCTGAATTATTTTCAAAAAAATTTGATATCCTTCTAAACCTAAAAGATGAGCTACACCTAAATACAATAATAAATAAGTACTTATTTGTATAATCAACAAATAATAATAAGTGGAAAAGAGGAAGGAGAAAAAATATACAACGATACCTATTAATAAAGATAATATTAAATTCATCCCAACATCTTTTAATTGTGTAACCAAACCATATTGTGTTAATTGCCCTGAAACAACCGCACTGATTCCAAAAAGAAAGTAATAAGAAAGAGCAAAACCTCCCAACAAACCCTCTATACCATAAAGGAAAGAACCTCCGAACATTAATAATATACCTAACACCTCATATATAATTTCTATTAAAAAATATTTTTTACTGTTCCCTAATGAGGTTATTAGATCTTTATTTAAATAAACTAAGGTGATCATCATTCCCCCTATACAAAGCAATTGAAAATAAGGAACTGATTCACTCCATTTTTCAGTAAATAAAATTAAAAACAATGGTTTAGCAATAACAATCAATAGTACCATCATAGGAAAATTTATAAAAGTTATAGCCTTCTGATTTTTGCGAACTCCTCTTATTAATCTCTCTCGCTCATCCTGAAGCTTTGAGTAAACAGGATAAGACACAGAGCTTACAATAGTCGCTAAGGTAACCACAGGAATTTCTTCCAATTTTCTAGCTTGCGTATAAAATCCTAACCTTCTAGCAGAATAACAACGACCAATAATCAGATTGGGTATACAATAATATAATTCCCTCATCAAATTAGACAAAAACAAAAAACTCCCAAAACCAAACAATTCTTTAAAAGATTTAAGGCTAAAAATCAGCTCTGGCTTCCAGGAAGAAAAGAGCCATAATATCATACTATTCATGATATAATAAAGCATCATTTTTAACACGAGGCTCCACACACCCCACCCTAACAAAGCAGTAATAATTCCTGCCGAGCAAGCAATAGATACACTTATCAAATCATATATAGCGATTTTTTTAAAATTTAATTGCTGTTGCAAAATGGTTATTTGTACCACAGATAAAGCATTAAATATTAAAGCGAGTCCCTGCACTCTTAAAACAGTAGATAAAAGAGGTATGCGATAAAATACAGAGATAGCTGGAGAAAAATAAAATAGTAGAAAATAAGCAACTAATGCAATTATCAAATTCCAATAAAACACAGTGGAATAATCAGCTTTAGTTACAACCTTTTTTTGCAGTAATGCTAAACTAAATCCTCCATTAATAAATACATTTGAAATAGATAAAAGAATCATTAGCATCCCGATACAACCGAAATCATCAGGAGCTAAAAGTTGGGCCAAAATAAGGTTAGCTATAAACAAGATAATTCGATTCCCAAATCCTTGTATTGCCTGCCATATCATACCTATAATTGTCTGCTCCTTCAAAGAACTAGTCATATAATTACCTTGTTTTATTTATATATTTTATATCTAATGGATGGATTTTATTGAAGCACAACAATAAATTAATTAGTATAATATTTTCTGCCAAATCGCCACTTATCATTGATCTTATAAAAAATAAAGCAAATAAAAGGAATAAATAAGCACCATTGATTGACTTATATCTAATCAACTTAATTTTATATCTACCGAACCAGAACAACAGAAGACATAGAAGAATAAAAATAAACCCCACAATACCTAACTCACATAAAATTTCTAAAAATAAATTATGAGGATAATTTTTATTTGCATAATCCGGATATCCACCAAAGCCGACTCCAAATACGGGATCAATAGCCAAAACCCTGAAGGGTGTCACAAAATCTCTGTTCAGACGAGTCTCCACTGTATTCTGTTGAGATAAAGTTTTTTCCAAATACTCAGAACTGAAAAACGAAACAACAGAGATCAGCATATAAAAAATTACAAATAAGGTGAAGAAATTTCTAAATGAAATTATTTTCTTTTTATTCAGAAATAATCGCAAAGCTAAAATTATAACAACACCTACCAAAGCCTGCCGCACTCCAGAAATTAAGATCAAACTAAAAGAGAGCAAAAAAAATAGAATAAAAAATCCTTTCTGTTTTTTGTAGAAAAAACGTTTATCTGACAACCAAAAGGTTAAAGCACCTAAAGATAAATAAGCTAATGTATGAGTATTTAAAATACTACCACCAGTAAAAGTTCTTCCTATAATATCAGAAAAATTTCTAAAAAAAGAAATATCCCCCAAATAAGCGGGTCTTACACCATATAATTGGTAGCTTTGAGAGAGATAAAATAATGCCAATATAATAAACAAAATCGCTAAGTTTCTATTGGAAATCCGGTAGGTTTGTACATAAATTAAAAAAACGACCAACCAAACATATCCCCTAACAAATAATTTCAATATTTTTTCTTTTGCATACTCATTCTGGGGACCTAATAAAAACATAATTGTAAAATACAGAATGAGAATAGAAAAAAAAAGAAAAGAACGTTTATTAAAGATCAGCACTTTCAATATCTCCTTTCTTAAAATAAACATCCCAACCAATAAAGGAATTATCGTAAAAATAAGTACTAATTCTTTCGATGCAAATAATCTTCCCCAAAGACTGGAACCTAAAAAAAGTAAGAATATTCCCAATTCAATCCTACGGCACATTGCAAGTCTCGTAATCAAAAGAAATATCCAAAAATACATGTTTACAATACCGACATATATACCAAGAATTCCTAACAATAATATACAACAAAAGGCAAGATCGATTTTATATCCGTTTCGTTCAAAAATTTTTATCATAAATAAATTTCTGCTTCCTATTTAACTGACCTTTAGATATTTTCCCAGAACCTTCCCCAAATGCCTGAAAACGCCCGGCACCAAATTCATCAGTCCACTGATTGCCTGATAAGCATCAGCGATCAATTGCATGTCTGTATCCTTTTCCAGTAAATACTGCAACCTGCGCATTTTATCGGAGATGTTTTGTCTTTGTTTCCTTAGCTTATGCATCAGTCTCCGGCGTTTGAGAATGCTGTCTTCTGTCTCTCCCCTGACTTCACTCCATTCCTGACACAGTTCCAGAAAATCTTCCAGCATCCGGTACAAAGGTTTTCCGGATAACAAGGCATTGGGGATTTCTGTCACAGCATTGATAAAATATTCCAGGGAACGGCGGATAACAGCAAAATCCCCGGCTTCTATGCCGACTTTTTCCAGATCGGTAAAGTCATTCAAAAGGCCGGTCAGAATTTTCGAACGGTAATTGTTGACTTTCCAAAGTAGAGTCCCACGCCTGTTGTCTAGTGGAGGAGGAGGCCCTCCGTTTGTTAGTTGCTTCATCGGTCAGTGTCTTGAGGTGATGGTCTTTGAATGAGAAAACCCGGAAGGTGGTGAGCCGTTCCGGGTTTTAATATGATATTTTAATTTAAGCAGAAAAAAGGCTTCCGGTATTTTCAGCAAGAAATTGAATCAGTTTTTCTAAAAAAGCAATATTACGAACTTTATACCGAGCAACAACATCACGAAAATATTTCAAACACAGCTAAAACTTTTAAGCCGAACGTTTCCGTTTGATCAGGATGTTGTACCAGATTTTCCAGAAATACCGCCAGTCTGTGAGGAAGGGATACCGGAAATAGGATTCGAGGTAACGGCGCTCACTGGCCTCAATTTCTTCCAGATTTTTGGGCATATCAACGTAAAAGGGAGGCAAAAGTCCTGGTTTGGTACGGATACGCAATTGTTGCAATTCGGGAGAGTAGAGGCTATAATAGTGCTGACTCAAGGGGCGTACGCCGACCAGTTTCATATCGCCTTTCAGAATGTTAATCAACATCGGCAGTTCATCCAGCCAGCATTTGCGCATAAAACGACCGAATACGGAAATCCGGTAGTCGTCGGCAAATTTACCACCTTCCTGCAATTGGTTGTGCTGATAAATATAAGGCTGTAAATATTCGGCATAGGCATGCATGGTACGGAATTTATACACTCCGATCAGCTTTCCGGCTTTCCCGACACGCCTCAAACGAACCAACAACCCATAACTGGGAGAAGGATCATCGAAAGGCAATTTGGTTTTTACTGCCACAATGTAAAAAAGATTATGAATATACTCTTCCTGCTTTACCTCAAACCCGCAACTGTACAGCCGCCCCAATATTTCAGGACGGGGAAAGACACGATGTTGTCCCCTCGTGACTGCAAAATAGATTTTTTTGAGAAAGGGAAGTTTCGGACATATACGGTTCCAGCTATAATCCAAAGTATAAATCAGGTAATTTAATCCCCAGGGATAAGCTTTAAAAATCCTCAACTTCCGGGTGGTACTTGTCTGACAACAGCAAACAAACGTATCTCCTTCGTCCAATAAGGCATTGATATCGATAAAAAATTTGTTGATCCGCCGGATCTTATTCAGCTGAGTGAGGTTGACAAACAGTTTAAAACGTCCCGGGGTATAACCTTCCAGCTCTTTCCGGTCGTGAATGGTCATCAACTTGGTGCCGGCAGAAAAGCTACCCTCGAGAATATTCCGCCACTTGATCGGATTCTCCAGAGGATAAGTCCGGAATAAATACAAGAGCCTCCGTAAATCCGGACTTTGCTCTTCCTCCAGCATTTTTGCAGCATGTTTTGCCGACAAATAATGATAACGTTCAATCTCTTCTGTATCGTTCGCAAAAGGTATTTGCCGGAGTACCAAATGCCGAAATAACAAATACCATCCGAATTCCAAAGCTGTAAGCAGGATTATTGCACAAATATAATTCCATCCCCAGTCCTGCACCCGACCCAGGAAAGCATAAACGGCATAAAACAGAAGTGCACAGAATAAATTGACCAGGAATATGGTAATCCAGGCATAACGAATCCGTGAAAATTCCGTGAAATTAAGTCTTCCTAAAAGAGCTCCGATAGCCACCCAGCTGATAGCCACACTGCTCAATATCCAGAATTCCGGCAACTTACCGACAAATCCGGATACAGAAAATGCTATCGCTACCAGCAACAGGTCCACCAGAACCAGAAACCTCCATTTTTTCACGTTTTTTTTCATTAAAGACTCCAGTATTTTAATGAATGAATCTTTTCCCGGTACATCCCTTTTACATCCACCAGAATAGCACCTTTTTTCGTCAGGGATTCAAAATAAGCATCGTCCAGCCCGAGATAATCCCGGTGAGATAGGGCAACAATAACAGCATCATAATCATTTCCGGGACGATCAACCAAATCAAAACCATAAGCCCTGCACACTTCATCGGAATTGGCATACGGATCAATCACATCTACTGCCACTCCAAAATCTTTCAGTTCCCGGATAATATCGACCACTTTTGAATTCCGGATATCTGCCACATCCTCTTTAAAGGTGACTCCCATGACCAAAACACGGGCGCCCCGGACTCCTTTCTCCTGAGCGATCAGATTTTTTACCAGTTTCTTGGCAATATACCCACCCATGGTATCGTTGATAAAACGCCCGGCACTAATGATCTGAGTATGGTATTTCAATTCTGCAGCTTTGTGTACCAGATAATAAGGATCGACACCTATGCAGTGACCTCCAACTAAACCCGGGTAAAATTTCAGAAAATTCCATTTTGTCCCGGCAGCTTCCAATACATCATAGGTATTGATTCCAACCCGGTTAAAAATGATGGACAACTCATTCATCAAGGCGATATTCACGTCCCGCTGTGTATTTTCAATGATCTTGGCAGCTTCAGCAACTTTGATGTTAGGCGCCCGGTGAACCCCTGGTTTTACCACCAATTCATACACCTTCGCAATCGTATCCAAAGCCTCGGAATCACAACCGGAAACGATCTTAACGGTATTAGGCAGCGTATGTACCTTTTCTCCCGGATTAATACGTTCAGGAGAATAACCTACCTTAAAATCAATACCCGCTTTCAAACCGGATATTTCTTCCAGAACAGGGACACAATCTTCCTCGGTACATCCCGGATAAACAGTGGATTCATAAACGACATAATCCCCTTTTTTCAATACTTCCCCTACAGTACGGGTTGCACCAATCAAAGGTGACAAATCGGGATGGTTGTGTTTATCGATAGGGGTCGGTACGGCTACAATATAAAAAGTCGCTTCTGAAAGATCTTTTACAGCAGAGGTAAAAACAATATCTTTATCCTGAAACACTTCAGGTTCCAGTTCCCGGCAGGGATCAATCCCCAGACGCATTTTTTGCAAACGGTCTTCATTGATATCAAACCCGATTACCGATACTTTACCAGCTAATTCCAGAGCCAAGGGCAGTCCTACATAACCAAGACCGACCAAAGCCAGTTTGGTCTCTTTGTTTACTAATTTATTATACATATGATATTTTTATTAAAGAAAAGGTCCGGAATGAAATGCATTGTGTGTGTATGTGTATGTAAGCGTGCATGTGTCATAAAAGAACTATCCCGGAGGGTGTGAAGAAAAGATTTTGAATCCTCCTCAGGAAAAGATAGTTCACCGGACCCTTATTCCGAATATTCTACAATTTACAGACAGTATGTCCGGACAAATGATAGCGTTCACCGCTCTCCGGGCAAACAGCAAATCCCTCTTCATTGAAATGAAGCGGACGTCCGTATTCACTCATCCATCCGGTTTGGCGGGCAGGGTTACCCATTACCAATGCGTAGGCAGGCACTTCGTGTGTCACCACACTCCCTGCTCCGATAAAAGCATAAGCACCGATATCATGTCCGCAGACAATGGTGGCATTGGCACCTATGCTCGCTCCTCTACCCACTCTCGTTTGCCGGTACTCGGATTTACGATTGACGGCACTCCGGGGATTTATCACATTTGTAAAAACACAGGAAGGTCCCAGAAATACATCATCCTCACAGCTGACTCCCGTATAAACCGACACATTGTTTTGTATCTTCACATTGTTTCCCAAAATAACACCGGGAGAGATCACAACATTCTGTCCTATATTACAATTTTCACCGATCTTACAACCACTCATAATATGGCTGAAATGCCAGATTTTCGTTCCCAGACCAATCTGGCAATCCCGGTCGACAATAGCAGTCTCATGTGCAAAATATGCTTCCGTTGACATGAATATTCGTTTAAAGTTTATAAAAATTCCGGATTCCGGCTATTACCAAATCCTGCTGTTCCTGGACAATTTCTGTGTGTATTGGCAATGATAACACTGACTGAGCCAGCACTTCGGCAACTTCTAAGGAATCTACAGCCCTGGCTATCGGCTTGAAAGCAGCTTGTCGTTGTAATGGCAAAGGATAATAAATCATACTGGGAATTCCGGATTCCGCCAGGGATTTTTTCAAATTATCCCTCTGCCCATACTTTACTTTTAAGGTGTATTGATGATACACATGGGTAGAATACGGCATTTCTTCCGGTACAATAATATCCTCTATCCCTTTCAATTGCTCCGAATAATAGCGGGCAGCTCTATTACGGGCAGCACAGTATGTATCCAGGTGCTTCAGTTTGACATTCAGAATTGCCGCCTGAATCGTATCCAGCCGTGAGTTGCATCCCAATACCTGATGGTGGTATTTCAGCCTCTGTCCATGGTTTGCAATCATACAGATCTGTTCTGCCAGCTCATCATTATCGGTCAATAATGCACCCCCGTCCCCATATCCGCCTAAATTTTTAGAAGGGAAAAAAGAGGTACAACCTATATGCCCCATAGTTCCGGTCTTCTTACGGCTTCCGTCTGAAAAAATATATTCAGCACCGATGGCCTGAGCATTATCTTCTACGATATACAAATCATGCTGACGGGCAAACTCCAGGATTGGCTCCATTTCACAGCTTTGTCCAAAAAGATGTACAGGAACAATTGCCCTGGTTTTATCTGTCAACGCTTTCCGGATATGCTTCAAAGTAAGGTTGAAAGAATGATAATCTACATCAACCATTACCGGCACATACCCCAGCAAACCTATCACCTCTGCTGTTGCCACATAAGTAAAAGCCGGAACAATCACTTCATCTCCCCGCTTTAATCCCAAAGCCATCAAAGCAATTTGCAAAGCATCCGTTCCATTGCCACAGGGAATGACATGACGAATGTCGTGATAAGTGGCCAAATGAGCGGCAAATTCTTTTACCTGAGGACCATTGATAAAAGCTGTTGAATCCAGCACCTTTTGAATCTCTGCATTTATCTCTTCCCGGATCCCCGCATACTGACCTTTTAAGTCTACCATTTGAAGTTTACTCTCCATAAATGATGTGGTTTTATATGATTATTGACGAAAAAAAACGAGTGTTTTTCAATAAAATAAACTACTGACACTTAATACATTCACACACATTGGCGCCGCCGGGAGAATCGAACTCCCGCTCCCTGTCCACAGCGGCGACGTTGCCTTCAGGGGTTTCCCTATCAGACGATACCCATATGGAACCGTCCAATTCACATTCGGTCTGTTATCCTATATGTGTAGCAACCCCGGCGACGCCACCGGGAGACTCTTTTACGTCCCAATCGGTCAAAGAACCTTTCGAGCGAGTTGTGGAAAATACATGAAAATCAAATGATAGATACAGTAAATAAATCGTAGGAAATATCAATACAAAAATGTCACTTATTTTCCGATGACAAACTTTATTATTTGTAATTCACAAAAATAAACGAACATTTAAATAGTAATACATAAAATAGAATGTGTGATATATAACAACAACAATCTAATCCTGATTACAAGCTACTTATGTTTGAATAAAGGGTTAAGGAAAGTAAATGGATTATATCCAGAAAAAATGTTCGTTTTTTTATAAACAAAACATCCTGATACACCACTATCTCACGATGGAAACAAAGATAAATACAAATTTCTGTATTCACCAAACAAAATTTGTATTATTTTAACTTAATGTTGCAAACAATTGATATATATGTATTTAAACACGATAAATATCCCCTGTTTTGTTATTGAAAACGATATTTTTTTCAAATACAGCACTAAAAAACAACTAATACAAAAAAGATCCGGAAAATGTACGTGTCATTCTCCGGATCCTCCCCATCCTATTTAAGTATGCAACTACCTATTCTTCATTGTCCGTTCAGATCTTATTATTCCGGACATCTCTCAGCATATCTTCGAGTTCTTTCACTACCTTCAACGGCTTTTTCTTCTCAAAAACTTTTTGTTTAGCAATAGCCGTTTCCAAAAAAACGACGGCCTCTTTTTTATGATCCAGACGCATCAACAACCTGGCAGCTTTCAGTGCAACCTGCGGATTATAAGGATTCATCCGGCAAACATAATCCAACCAACCAAAACAGCGTTCACGGTATTTCTTATCCGAAGGCACCAAACGCCAGTAATAATCAATGAAATTAATCATTGTTTTACCGAATAAAAAATAACGTTCCGACAGGGTTTGATTTGCAAAAGGGATAAATTCAATCAACTGTTCCAACTGCTTTGTCCGAGCATCCAGCGTATCTAAAGGGTTTTCCCGTATTAACACCGGCATATAAGACTCCAACAACGTTTTAAAGCGCTCATCGTCATTCCGGTTTTGATACAAATAACGAAGATTAATCCAATCCTCCGACACAAAATACAATCCCCGGCCTTCCATAACATCAATATCGTTATCTACTGAACGAGGCAATACACTAAACGCCCTTTTCAATAAAAAAAGTTCCTCCAAAAGCTCCGGCTCTCCATTCTTTACAGCCCGGTTAAAAAATTCCGTCATTCTGAACTGCAACGGGAAAGTATACACAAAATCAAACTCCGGACTTTGCTCTCCCATTTTAACCCGCCCTTCAACCAGGCGTTTCATCAGATCATAATTATAAACTGACAATCCTTCTTCGAACAATTTACCCGTTTCCTGTGCAAACAGTTGTTCATCCGGCAACGCCATCAGATAACGGTTCATAACCTCTGCCTTTTCATCACTTGGACAAAGCTCATAATATACTTTCAGCAATTCCGGATCCTGACTACCGGCCTGATAACCGGACTGTATTTTTTCCAAACCGTCATAACGGGCACAAAGCGAAACCCGCTCAGCCTCTTCTAAAAATTCCTTACTATTACGGGCTCCGCTAAAACGGTACACCACCTGTCCTTCACCATTCAAATATAAAAATGTCGGAAAAGCTGTTATTTTATATTTTTTCGTTAAAGCCGGTCCTTCCCCTTTTTCTCCGTCAATCTGACAACAAATAAAATTCTGATTGTAATAATCACCTACTTTTTTCTGAGAAAAAACTTCTTTCTCCATCATTTTACACGGTCCGCACCAGGAAGTATAAAAATCTACAAACAGCACTTTATTTTCCTGTTTAGCCCGGGCTATCATCTCTTCCCAACTACCTTTCTGAAAAATAATTCCCTGTGCCAACACAGCATAACCAGCTAACAAGCAACCTAGTAAAAACAACAAACTTTTTCTCATTTTCATTCTGATTTAAATAATAGATCATTCACTTACCGATGCTTCATGTACCGATGCATCCTTCAAAGGAACATCGATACATAAAAGCATATCTCAGTATATTCACTTCCCTGTAAAAGCAAAATCCGACTTCCAGGCTTCCCGTCCCGGACAATGGTTCAACACCCAACGCATCCGGACACATTGCTCACGCGATACGGAACAATGTCCTCCCCGCGGATCATCCATGATATTTTCTGCCCGGAAATAACAACCATTAGCTTCCTTATACCACTGCCGGTTTCCACCTACAGCATTTTCGTCCGGCTCATAATCGTGAGTATCATCACAATAATCCGTCATCGCCCCACGTAAATGACAAGTGGGCAACAACCCCAGATACTGCCCGATATAATATCCCAGCTCATTATTCGCTAATACTCCTTCATTTGAAAAATCCCGGTCAATATTATCTAATTCCTGTAACTTATAAATTATCCCGGATTCATAAGCCGATAATGCTTCTCCGGCATACTCCCGCCAAGCAATTCCTTCAGGTGCATCTTCCTGTCCCGGATTCACATAATACGGATAACACAAACCACTAATCCTATTGCCAAAATCAGTGACAACCATTTCCCTGTCCGAAATCAGCCAAATATTCATATAATGTTCCACCGGCCAGATCAAATGCTGTTCCTTCAAAAAATCTTCATACCGGTTCCCGGCATCGATCTCCTTTACCGTTAAGCGATTAATACCGGGCTCTGTCAACTTCTTGCCATAAAGGTCGTAGAGAGCCGGCTCCAGGCGGATATGCGTATTCACTCCCACAGGATTATGCGTTGTACTCCCGTCCAACATATTATTCAACTTCGTTAACAAGGTCTCAACCTGTTCCCCCTTATATTCTCCCCCGAACGATTCTACATCCTCTGTTGTCTGTACAATATGAAATACCACAGGGATCTTTATTTCCGAAGTATACTCTGCTTCCAACGGAGCGACAACACGGAAAGCCACCGGATCCGACTCCAAACCGGTACCTTTTATTTTCAGACGGACCGTCACAGTCTGTCCGATCAGACTTGCATCCGATGTGGAAAAATGACGGCTGACAGGGATTCCCGATTCCGAAACATACTCCAGCCATTCATTCTTCACGCGGGAATCGGGGATCTGCTTCCCCTCCCGGGTAAATAATTTCGGGAAAAGTTCCAATTGTGCATACCCGTCAGCCAATACCATAACATGGCTGGCCACAAGAGCCACACTATCCACACTACTGACATCCATATCCCGGTTGTCCCGGTAAGTATAATCATCCGGCGTACAGGAAAACAGCAACAGAATTCCCGAAAACACACCTATCATTCGTGATACGTTCTTTTTCATACGATTCTAATTTTATTGTACCAGGATCACTTTTTCCCATCCTGGCGTTTGTACCATATTTTTATTCAATTGCAATTCCCGGAGCGGTATGGGAAAATTATACCGGAAATCATCCGGTTGCAACACAAACCGCTCTCCAGATACCAACCGTTCTACCTGCACTCCCAACCGCTTCATATCCAGCCAGCGAAAATCATTTTCCAGATAAAACTCCCGAAATCGCTCATCCAGAATTTCCTGTAACAAAGTTTCCGGATCAGTAGCAATCTCCACCTGATCCGTATAACGGGCAGCACAAAATTCCTGCAATACACTCCTGGCCTCACCCGTTTTATTTTGCCGGACCAAAGCCTCCGCCTTGATCAGATACATTTCTGCCAACCGGAACAACATCAGACAGCCCCCACTCGAACTTCCCAAAATACTATACTTGTCATTATAAGTACCCTCAGCATTAAACCACGCCATTTTCCGAATATCTCCATCCCGGAAACGCTCATAATATACCCGGTTGACGCGGCCATCACATACACCTCCTTCATAATAAGCATTACTGAAATTAAACAGCTGCTGATTATTTCCGTCTGCAAGCCGGAAATAAAATTCATCACTCTCTATAGCAGTCCCATTGCTGACATCTTTGCAATTAAATATCCTTTTCAACTCTGCAGAAGAATTCACCAAAATACGTCCCCGCATAGCTTTCGTAGCACACTTTTCCGCATCAGCCCAGTCTGTTGCCTCCGCAGCTCCTGACATTGCCCGCCAGGTATAAATGCCTGCCATCATGGCATGGATAAAATCGCTACGCCAGGCACAATTCCATTCACTTGAAGCCGTTTCCTCCAACAAATCCAACGCTTCCTTACAATCTGCTAAAATACGGTCATATACCTCCCGTTGCGTTTTCCGTTCCGGCATTGCCGTTCCGATATCCTGATCCGGAGTCAGATACACCGGCACTCCATACCTATTGTCTTTATAAGGAGCATAATATTGCAGCAATTTAAAATAAGCAAAAGCCCTCCATACCAAAGCCTCTCCTTTCACCCGGTTCCGCAAATGTTCATTTTCCCCTTCCGCCGTCTCAATTCCCGAGATAATCAAATTAACCGGTCCCAGGAAACCATAATAACGATCCCAGACATAAACATCCGTCATCAGCCAAGTTTGCATATTCTTTCCGCTTGTCGTATATGCCCCCTGCTCTTTATCATAATAAAACGATGAAGCTGTATTCAAATTCGTTTCGCCGGTATAAACACCCAGATTGGCAGCTACATCAAAAAGCGGAAAAGCAAAAGCATCCACTCCGAAAACTTTCTCCTGAGTAGGATTCGGTGTCTTAAGCAAACGCATGTAACTCGCCATAATATCCCGGTAATCCTCAATCGTACTGACCACTTTCTGATCACGGGGCGTCAACTCCAAAAACTTATCACAAGACGTCAGTATAAAAACCGACAAACAGGCAATAAACAAATATATCTTATTCATAAAACCCTTTTTTAAAATCCAACAGTCAGTTTAAAATTAAATTCACGTGCCACAGGATAAGCAAAAGCATTACCCGACCCTACATCCAGACCTCTGTACTTCGTAAAAGTCAGTAAATTCCGGGCATTAAAACCGAGAGACAAATTCGTCATCTTCCATTTTTGAACCAATCGCGAAGGGAAACGGTAACTCAATGATAAATTTGTCATCCGCAGATAATCTCCCTTTGAATAACGGTCGGAAATACACATCGAAGACCACAAATCATTATCCGATGTCGTAAAACGAGGCACATCTGTCACATCTCCGGCAAACTGCCAATAATACAAATACTTCTTCTCCCGGTTCGTAGCCGATACTTTCAAATCCGAAGAATAACCTAACGCTACACGTCTTTCATCCGCTTCATTATTCGGCGCATTTTGATAATCATTAAAATTCGGAATTAAATGCCCTGTCTTAAATGTCCACGACGTGGTAAACTCCAAACCTTTATAACGCATTACCGTATTAAAACCACCCACATATTTCGGATTGGAACGTCCGAGATATTGCATGGAAGAAGCTATAAATCCAAGTCTGTCAGAACTTCCCCGAAGATAATCCACTTTCTCAGGAACCTCATTCATCGAACCTACCAAATATTGATACTCCTCTTTCTTTTTGTCAGAATAAGAATCCCAGGCATCCAGAAATCTTCCATAAGCCCTTTTTCCTTCTTCTGTCAAATAGTATTGCGGATTACCCGACAGCGGATTCACGCCGGCAAACTTCCAACCGTATATACTTCCGGTTTCTTTACCCACAATATTGATAACACCTCCTTGCACCACAGCTCCCCCTTCTATCACCTCCCGATAAGAAGCATAATTATAATGCGACTTCTTGATTACATTTTTATTGCGTGCAATATTAAACGAAGTACTGAAAGTAAAATCCCCCGATTTCACCCATCTTACATTCAGATAGAATTCCAGACCGCTATTCTCAACAATACCGCCATTGGCTTTCACTGAGGTCCGCCCCGTAGAGGAAGGCACTTCCAGATTTTCCAATACATCCTCCGTCCGGTTGGAATAATAGTCAAACGTAAAATTAATGCGGTTATCCAACAACGTCAGATCCAGACCGATATTCCGGTCTTTTTTCTTTTCCCAGCCTACAGTCGGATTAGGATAGGTAAAATCTGTCGCATAACGATTCCCCATATACATATTGCTACCGAAAGAAATCGTGGAAAACGGATAAGCTGAACGGTCGATATTACCGGTATACCCGTAAGAACCCCGAAGTGCCAATTCCGTTACTACCGGATTCTTGAAAAATTTTTCATTATGCAGGTTATAGCGGGCTCCGACCGACCATAAAGGGGTAAAACGATTGGTATTCCCGATGACATCCGCACCATCGGCCCGGTAATTAAAATTCAAGATATAACGATCCTTATACCCATAACGTAACGAACCTAAAAATGACACACTGCGATCCTGTCCATCGGAAGTCTGGAACATACCCCCTACAGATGTTAACAAATCCTCATATGCCACGTTCTTATCGAAAGTCGGTACACCTGTAATCCGGTAATCCCCATAATAAATAGGAGAAGTATAACCGAAATTCGTAAACTTTTTCGACATAACCTCATTCGCCAGCAAAACACTCAAAAGATGATCCTGTTTCACTGTAAACGAATAATCGATCTGATTCCGGATAGACCAATTGTAATTTTTCCCCGAATTTTCAGACAACTCCCCATTGTCATACTCCGCAGGCATAATATTATAATCCTTAAAAGCATTCCGCCCAAACGTCTCATTCTTCCAGGAAGTATACGTCCCCGCATTTACCTCCCGGGTTTCTGTATTATAACTGATCCCCTTGCGGACAATAGACTCCAGCGAAAGTCCCGGAATCACTTCATAACGAACATTAAATGTCAATTCCACATCTGAACCATCCTGCTTCAAACGGGTGTCACGCATTTCTTTCAAAATATTAAACTGATCATACACATAGCCAGAAGCCCTTTCGGATGTATAGTTATTACTCAAATAACTCAAATCAGCAGCATAATGCCCCTCCTCATCGAAAGGCCGTTCATAGGGATTCGCAAACATCGCATAAGTAAACGGATCAATTGCCGAAGCATTATCCCTGTTTTTCCGCGAATTGGCTGAAACGTTCAAAGCAACAATCAAATTCTGCACCGGACGGTAATCCAGTTTCATCAATAAACCTGCACTCTGATACTTATTAGAAATCAGAATACCGTTCTTTTCCTGATAATTTACCGAAGTATAATACGTCAGTTCATCCGTTCCTCCTCTCAGGCTGATATTATGCGAATGTGACTGTGCCG
>CAJMQA010000042.1 GCA_905215395.1 uncultured bacterium
TTACTCCGATAGACATTTCCGAGGGTTACGATACTTTATTACTTCGGGGAATAGACCACTATGATGCGGTCATCGTCACTTTGGGTTTCAACGATGGGCTGGAAGGGGAAGGATTCGACCGCCCCTTCTATTTGCCGGCAGAACAAAACGATTTCATGCAATGTTTGTGCCGGCAGCATCCCTGGGTTGTTGCAATTCTGACAGCCGGCGGAGGAGTTGAAATACCCTGGATCGATCAAGTGGAGGCTTTATTATATAGCTGGTATCCAGGTCAGGCCGGCGATAAAGCACTTGCTAATCTTTTACTGGGGAAAAATAATCCTTCTGGAAAATTACCAATTTCCATCGAAAAAAGATGGCGGGACAACGCAGCCTTCGGTAGTTACGACACCACTTTTGCACAACCGGGTGCCGAACCACTGTACACCTTATACGGTAAACCACATACCATCGAACATATCCCCTATCGGGAAGGGATTTTCACCGGTTATCGCCATTACGATACTCATCAGATTTCTCCCTTATTTCCTTTTGGATACGGTCTTTCCTATAGCCGGTTTACACTTTCCTGCCCAAGAATCTCCCAATCTGAACTTACATCGGGAGACACCCTATACATTAGGGTAAAGATTAAAAATACAGGAAAATGCGAAGGGCAAGAAACGGTACAGTTGTATTTGGAAGATGTCGACAGTTCGCTTCCCCGTCCTCTCCACGAACTGAAAGCTTTCCAAAAAATAAATCTAAAAGCCGGAGAAAGTAAATATGTAAGCTTCCAGCTCACAGAAAAAGACTTTGCCTTTTACAATCCGACACATTCACAATGGGAAACTGAAGCTGGCCATTTTATTATTCACATCGGAACTTCGTCCCGTCAACTCCCGCTTCAAAAATCCTTTTACCTCAAACCGCATTAATTCCAAATTTCGGGACGAAAGATTCGTCCCGTTTTCAGTCTATCCCTCTTTTTCCTTCTACGGCAGATCAATTTTATCCGGCGTGACGCCTTCAATTTCTGTCCTGCTACCCAATAGTCCCCCTCCGAAGATCAAAGCTACTGAAATGATTTTCATAAAATCAAAAATATCCATTCCCCAACACACATATGTTAGTATAAATATAACGCTAAGATTTATAATAGCAATAAAATTACAAATGAAATAACGCCAATAATTCAAGTAGCGCAATTATTGATTATCATGGTGGTAATTAGCAGATAACAGCTTATTGGGATTCTATAAATAAACTCCATATTCAAAATAATTGTGATAATTTGATAACTCCAATGAGTGATGCAGAAGAAATCTTTTTTAGGGCATATTCCGTCATTGGTCACTATGAATTAGTTAACCAGACTTTCGATTTATTTGAAAAATATTATATATAACAGATTGATAATGAGAAATGTGGCAAAAATATCAAAAAGCTTTTCAGAAAAGAATTGGATGAAATGAGGGTATTCAGGACATCACTTTCTATGTCGGCCGTTATTTTGGATTGTTGGATAATTTTTCAGACAAGTTGCCCTTAAATTATTGTGATGATGTTTTTGCTTATGCCCGGGACGAATCAACTCAGGGATACACTAAAATGGCGATGGGATCTGACGGACAATATTATTATTTCCAATCTGAAAATATTATGGATGATCCGATAGGGCTGCATCGGACGATCTCTATCGATCAGGCTTACCGTCTCCGCTTTATCACTCAGTGGTGTACTGATCGTCAGGCTTGGCAATCGGATTTTGCATTCACAGGGAAAGAAGCTGAATTATAAATCTTTATACGGAGGTAAGCTAAAGATTGTCAGTGCTTGTCATTCCAGGCTAGGTTGCAGTGAATCAGTTTGAGTGAAGGAGATGAGGTCTGCACAAAATTTGAACATGAATTACTGAAATATAACTTTTATTAAAAAGTCAAACTTTTCATGCCGCTTTTGCGTTGAGAATATACAAACTATAATAAACAAAGGTTATGAAAAGCGAGAATTCAAAATTATTACTGGGCTTAGGTTTGGGAGCCATTGTCGGAGTTGCTGTCGGTTATCTGATGACCGGTGAACACCGTAAAAAACTGGAAGAAAATTTACATGAAGTCGGACATGGTATTAAAGACGGAGTGAGATCGGTATTTACAAAGGCGAAATCAAAGGCCGAACATGCTGGTTCTAAGTTTGCAGAAAAGACCAGTGAATGGTCGGAAAAGGCTGGAGATAAAGCTGAGGAATGGGCAGATGAGGTTGGTAATAAAGCCAGCGGAGCAGCAGATAATTTGTCTCAGAAAGCCAATGATATTCGGCGCAATATGGACAATAAGGCTGAGATGAGCGACAGTGAACATGCACAGTATGCTGAAAATTTCCGTAGGGATGTTAATGAAATGAAAGAACGGGTAAAAGGGGGGAAAGCAGATAGTATAGGCAATACTACTAATTGATCATTGCCGGAATGGAAAATAATGCAGCAGAAAAGATATTTGCTGAATTGAAGGAGGACATTTCGATCTATACCAGATTAAAAATACGTCTTCTGAAATTAACAGCCATCGAAAGAACTGCAAGAGTATTCTCAGTTCTTTCGCATGGCATTATTCTGCTTTTACTGATTTTTTTTACACTCTTGTTTTTATTTATTGCTTTGGGCTTCTATCTGGGGGATTTACTTGGAAGTACTGCATTGGGATTTCTGATTGTCGGAGGTTTGTATCTGCTGTTGACGCTGATTGCTTTATTGAATAAAAACGGGATTCGTATACGACTGATGAATGTATTGATTAGTGCCATTATGGCTGATGATGAAGATGAAGACGAAGATCAATCCACAGACTCCTCTCGGGCAGCTTATGCTGGAACGAAGGGAAATTCAACGGCTGTGCCAGGAAACAGAAGGGAAAATTTCTGATGACTGGCAATATATTCGCGCAAATGCCGGACGGCTGTTATGGTCACAATTGACGGCTATCTTTTTACCAAACCGGAGGAATCAGGAAGGAGGACAGGGTGGTGCAGGCTTAGCGAATAATCTGTGGCTTCATATGGCCTGGCAGGTGTCCAGACCTATCCTTTATCGCTGGATGGGAGAAGTCGGGTGGCAGGTCTTTAAAAGTATGTTTCGTAAAAAAAGAGAGTAAGCAGAAAGTTGCCCGGATCGGGCAACTTTTATTATTTCAGATCTTTTTGTTTTTCCATTTTCCTTTTTTCATATACCAATAAGCCAGAGATCCCATACTGATCAGGTATACATATTCTGTCGTCCAGCAGATGGCAATGTCTGCTTTGAGCAGGATGACAATGTATATGACAGAAGCGACATAAACACTGAGAGCCATTAACTCGAGATATAGGGCTGGACGGGTATTGCCAGTTCCTGACACAGTGTTGAAAAGGATATTGGCAGGTACGCTGATCAGATATACAAAAATCATGACATAGAAGGAGGGGATTGCACTCTCTATCAAATTTATGTTGTCTGTATAAATCCTCATAATTGAACTTGGAAACAGGGACATCAGTAAAATCAGAGGAAGGATGAATAGGTAACACAAGCGACTGACTTTACCGAAAGTTTCCATCACCTTGTCCTGGCGTCCGGAACCTAGTAAGTTACTAACCAGAGAACTGGCTGTTGTGGCAAAGGCACTCACAATGATGAAAAACAGGGCAGAAATATTACGCAGAATATTAGTAATTGCTAATTGCCTTTCTCCCAGATGTTCGACTGCAATAAAAAATAAAAACCAGGTACTGACAGATATAAATGCCTGTATCATTGTCCATACAGATATGTTAAGGATTCTATAGATCAGATGTTTATCCGGACGCCCGAACCTAAGCAGATTGTATTTATTCCGATCCACTTTTATCCCTGTGTAGACAATAAAGAAAGCTAGGGATACCATCTCAGCGATAACAGAAGCAATGGCTGCTCCGGCAATCCCCAGAGCCGGCAATCCTAATTTACCGAAAATCAAAATGTAATTGAGGATAACATTGGTGCCCACCATGACCAAAGAGTTGGCTGTCAGTGTTTTAGTGTCAGTAATTCCCACATAAAAAGCCCTGAATATCAGTGCAGTAAATGAAAAGAAAAAGCCATAGATCCGCCAGTTCAGATAACTTAATGTGGCTTCGTAGACTTTTTCAGAATCAATGATTATATGAAGTAAACCGGAAGAACTCAGGCGGGTGAGGGTAAAGATGAGGGTGGCCAACAAAAGCTGAAACAGTAAGCCTTGATTGAATATGGAACCGATGGAGGCATAATTACCTTCTCCGTTTCTTCTGCCGATCATGATTTGTACTCCTGTACTAAATCCGAATCCTAACATGAAGATGGCCATGTAATATACTCCTGCCAAGGCGGAGGCACCTAATTCAACTTCTCCGACCCGTCCTAGAAAAGCCGTGTCAGTCATACCAATTAGATGCTCCATCAGAAGGCTGATCAGGATAGGACCGGCTATGTGTAAAATTTGTTGATTAGTGAATCGCATAATTCGTGATTTGGAGTGCAAAGATAGCGGAAAATTGCGTATTTTCGCTGTTCTATATCCAAGCTGATGTAATTATGAAAAAGCGTCTGATTCTGATTTCTGTTGTAATTGTCGTGCTGGCTGTTTCTGTATGGCTGCTGGTTTTTAGAAGAGCTGGTATGTATCAGGTGTGGCAAGGTGTTCCTGCTGATGCTGTTTTTGTGGTTGAAACTCCCTCTTTTAATAGCATTCATGATAAATTATACAAAAATAAAATCTGGACCTCTTTGAAAGAGTATCCCTATTTCGAAGCTTATCATGAAAATCTGGAGTTGGCAGATTCACTCTGTCAGGCTTTTCCGGTATTGAGACGACTGTTGACAGACCGTCCTTTTGCTGTATCCTGCCATCTGATCCCTCCTGCCGGTTATGACTTTTTGTATGTCTGTGATTTGGGAAAACTCAATGTGGTTCAGACGTTTGACGGATTGATCGGAGGATTACTGAAGTCCGGAAAAATGACAAAGAAAGGTGAACTGACAGAGGTCACTATGGATGATTTGAAATTTTATTATACCATCAAGGCTAATTTATTATGGGTTTCTTTTTCTGAGGCACTTGTTCTGCGAGGGAAAGAGGCTTGTTTGGAAAAAGAGGCAGAGTATACAGGTCTGACTTCAGGTGATCTGCTGCTCGATTTGAATCATCGGCGCCTGGAAAAATTATTAAGTACAATTTTCATGGATTGGGGGGAAATGAGTGAGTTCTCCTTTTTTGAGAAAACGGCTCTGGCTTTGACAATGAAAGATAATGCACTGTATTTTAAAGGAGAAACGACACCTGACCGTCTCCATTTTTCGTTGTTGAGTGCGCTTAATTTGCTGGATGGAGGAAAATCGCAGGTGAAAGAGATTGTCAGTAATCATATAGCTGCTTATATTTCTTTGTGTTATTCTTCGTTTCAGGAACTGGAAAGTATTTTGCTGGAGAATTATAAAGTTGATAATCTGAAGGCTTATAATGAGTATGAGCAGACTGTAAAGCGCCTGAATAAATTTCTCGGGGTGGATATTGCAGACTTATTAACCTCTTGGATCGGGAATGAGATTGCTGTCATCAAGCCTGCCGTGGATAAAGAAAAGAATCCGGATAATTTGTTGCTGGCTGTTCGCAGTAAGGATATCGATCTGGCAAAAGATCAACTGGCCTATCTGACAGAGCAGATAGGCAGGAAAACCCCTGTACGTTTTAAGGGGATGGAATATAACGGGCATGTGATTCATTATCTGAGTCTGAAAGGAGTATTTAATATTTTTCTGGGTTCGATGTTTAAAAAGCTGGATAAACCTTATTTCACATACATCGGAGATTATGTCATATTCAGTAATTCACCTTCTGCACTGGCAAGCCTGATTAAGGATTATTCGTTGGGAAATACGCTCGCTCAAAATGAAAAATACAACGAGCTGATGGAACAACTCGGAAGTAGCAATAACATATATGGTTATATCAGTTCTCCCGAGACCTTTGAATATTTATACGGCTCGCTGAAGCCCGAAGACCGGAAAGAATTTCTAAAAAATAAAGGGGCTTTTCAAAGTTTTGAGTCTGTCGGGCTGGTTTTGGCCAATGCCGGAAGTAATTATGAAACCCGTATTATTGCTACACATAATAGTAATGCTGCTGAGGATTATGAGGTAAAGGTCCTGAATCAGGAATTGGAAAAACTGGCGGACCGGATTGAGGCTGGTTTTTACCGGGTGGTGATACCGGATAGCATTGCCGTGAGTACCCGGGGGGAATATGCCTATCAGGCAGAGGCCTTGAAATATGCCGGACATCTGAGTAACGGAGATCCGGAAGGAATCTGGAACATCAGGGATAATCAGGGGCGGCAACTGGCTCAGTGTGTTTACCGTAATGGGGTACCGGATGGAGAGACGCGTTTCTTTTATCCGGATGGGGTCGTATTGGCACAGGTTGATTACGAAGCTGGAAAAATCAAGGCCTATAAAGAGTTCTTTCAGGACGGGACCTTAAAAATGGAGATGGAGTACAACAGGGGATTGAGACATGGGGAGGTGCGTTTTTATTATTCTACAGGCCATTTATTGGGTGAAGGAAAATACCGGAAGGGACGGCGTACAGGAACCTGGAAATATTACCGGGTGACAGGTGAATTGGAGCGGAAAATGAAATACTAACAGTTTATTTATGACACAGACGAAAAATCCACATGCGCTGGAGACAGAACCTATAGGCAAGTTATTGTTGCAGTATTCCATCCCTGCTATCATTGCGATGACTGTTACGTCAGTGTATAATGTGATCGACAGTATTTTTATCGGACATGGGGTAGGGCCATTGGCTATATCTGGACTTGCACTTACTTTTCCGCTGATGAATCTGGTAATTGCTTTCAGTACGCTGATCGGGGTGGGAGGAGCTGCTATCAGTTCGATATATCTGGGGCAGAAGGCCGATGATAAAGCAACGCAGGTTTTACATAATGTATTTATGTTGTGCCTGATCACAGGAGTTTGTTTTGGAGGTATAACCTATTATTTCCTGGATGAGATTTTGATTTTTTTCGGGGCGAGCCAGGATACCTTGCCTTATGCCCGGGATTTTATGCAGGTAATTCTGATGGGAAATCCGGTTTCATTTCTCTTTATCGGATTGAATAATGTGATGCGTGCAACAGGGTATCCCAAGAAAGCCATGTTATCGTCTTTACTGACAGTGGGGGTAAACATTATATTGGCTCCTGTTTTTATTTTTCATCTGGATTGGGGAATCAGAGGTGCGGCTACTGCTACTATTTTGGCACAGATTTGCGGATTGATCTGGGTATTGAATCATTTCCTGCATTCTTCGAGTTATATTCATTTCCGGAAAGGATATTATAAACTGAGACGGCACATCATGGCAAGTATCTTTTCCATTGGAATGGCTCCTTTTTTACTGAATGTTTGTGCCAGTGGTACTGTTATTATTCTGAACCATAGTTTTAAAACTTACGGTGGGGATTTAGCTATCGGAGCTTATGGGATTGTCAATCGGGTAGCTACTCTTTTTGTGATGGTTGTCATTGGATTGACACAGGGGATGCAACCTATTGTGGGATATAATTATGGGGCAAAACATTATGACCGTGTACGCCAGGCTTTGAAGAAGGCGATTATTGCTGCAGTCAGTATTATGAGTGTGGGATGGTTGTTGAGCGAGATTTGCCCGGCATTGATCGTATCTATGTTTTCAGACGATGCTAAACTGAACGAACTGGCTGAAACAGGATTGAGAATCACTATTTTAGCCTTTCCCTTTGCCGGTGTTCAGATTGTCATTACCAATTTCTTCCAATCCATTGGCCGGGCGAAAATTTCAATTTTCTTATCTTTGGCCAGACAGTTGTTGTTCCTGGTTCCTTTGCTTTATACTCTGCCTCATTTGCTCGGAATAAACGGGGTTTGGGGAAGTATGCCGATATCTGATTCTATTGCTTTTATCGCTTCTATACTGACTTTGCGGTGGTACAGCCGTTCGAACTATTTCCGCTGATTCCCGTATATGTGGGAAAATCTGAGGATATGATCGAGTTTAAATCAGTAGCATTAACAGACCGGGAATTGCTGACCTCCTATATTTATCCGGGTAACCGGCGGGATAATAATTTATCATTCGCTAACCTTTGTTGCTGGCAATTTCTGACTTGCAGCAGTTTTGCAGTTCTGGATAACCAATTGGTATTGCGTTTTTGTTTCCCCGATGAAAAAACAGTATATGCCTTGCCTGGAGGTGAAAAGGAAGGAAATTCCGTTATCCGGAAACTGGCTCATCAGGCGATGGAAGAAAATATTCCTTTATACCTGTATGGGAATGTTCCCGATATGGCTATGGAATTGGAGAATGAGTTTCCGGGTGTTTTCGAATACCGGAAAGATCGCGATCATTTTGACTATCTGTATTTGCGGCACGATCTGGCAGAATTGAAGGGCAAGGACTATCAGGCCAAAAGAAACCATGTCAATAAATTCAAAAAGACTTATGATTACCGGTATACTCCCATGACTGCCGAGATGATTGCAGATTGTATTTTTATGTATGACAAATGGTGTGAAGACAGACGCTGTGAAGAGGACAGAAGCCTGGAGTATGAGCAGCAGGCATTGAAATATGGAATGGAGCATTTCTGTGAGTTGGGATTGAGCGGGGGTGTCCTCTGGGTTGAAGGTGAAATTATAGCCTTTACTTTTGGTGCTCCTGTAAACCACGATACTTTTTGTGTACATGCAGAAAAAGCTTTGGTGGCTTATGAAGGTGCATATAATACCGTAAACCGGGAGTTTGCCTCCCATCTTCCGGAACATTTCACTTATATCAACCGGGAAGAGGATCTGGGGGTGCCTGGTTTACGTAAGGCAAAATTATCCTATCGTCCGGCTTTTTTGCTGGAGAAGGGAGTTGCAGTCTGTGCAGCAGGAACCTGGGATAGGCTTTTCTAGGTTTTTAACGGCAGGGTAAACCAGAAGCAGGAACCTTCACCTTCTTTGGAATCGACTCCGATATGGCCACCCATCTGCTCTACCATGCTTTTGCAGACAGAAAGTCCCAGGCCGGTTCCGTGGATAAAATCGTTCAGTTTTACAAAGCGTTCAAATATAGATTCCAGTTTTTCTGCTGGAATACCTATTCCGGTATCACTGACGAAAAACCTGATCTCGTTTCCGCGGAGTGTATAGCCTAAACGAATCACTCCGTGTGAAGTAAACTTGATAGCGTTATTGATAAAATGCACAAGAATTTGTGTCAGACGCTCAACGTCTCCTTGTATATGGCATTCCGGGTGATGGAGATCTGGTTCTATCTGGACTCCAGGACAGGCTTTTTCCTGGCACGAATCGATGATTTCCCGGCATAAATATTGATAGATAGAGATAATGTTTTGTATTCTACGCATTGTAAAGAACCCCAGGCTATGATGGAACCGTCAGTGTCTGTTTCTTTTTTCCCGAGTTTAGAGTATACACAGGTTTCACCACAAGGGGTAAGTATCGGGAATGTTTGCTCATAAACATCCTGAATATATATGGAGGAGAATTCCCGTGTGATTTTATCCCGGTAGTCTTCACGGATGAGCATTCTGAATTGTTCAAAAGGGAGCACTTCAGAATCATTAATGAATATTTGGTATTTTCAGTGCTTTTTTCCTCATTTATTGTGTATCTTTCGCTTTCGAAAGCGGCTGTGTTGAATCAAATGATAACATAACCTGCAATTGTTAACAGACAGGAATATTTATCCTGCCGCTAAGATAATCGGATATGAAATTTTTTAACAGTAAAGAAAAACTGACCGGGGTAGAATCTGCCGGTTTATCAGAAGTTGAGCAGAAAATTAAGGAATATAAAGCCAAAGGATGTCGTGTTCCTTCCCGGAAAATGATTAAAACGGCTGAACAAATAGAGGGGATTCGCCGGAGTGCAGTGATTAATACGGCAGTCCTCGATCTGGTAGCTGCAAGTATTCATGAGGGAATGTCTACAGAAGAGATCGATGCCCTTGTACACAATTATACCGTTGAGCAGGGAGCTATTCCTGCTCCCCTGAATTTTGAGGGATTTCCGAAAAGTGTATGCACATCAATTAATGATGAGGTGTGTCATGGTATCCCTGATAAAAATATTATCCTGAAAGATGGTGATATCATTAATGTGGATGTTTCAACCATATTCAATGGTTATTATTCGGATGCTTCCCGTATGTTTATGATCGGTCAGGTCCGGCCCGAAATGCAAAAACTGGTGCGTGTGGCGAAAGAGTGTCTGGAATTGGGGTTTCAGGCTGCCTGTCCCTGGGGATTTTTGGGAGACATAGGAGCTGCTGTTCAGGAACATGCCGAGAAAAACGGGTATTCTGTAGTCCGGGAATTCGGGGGACACGGAGTCGGATTAAAATTTCACGAGGATCCTTTTGTGAGTCATACAGGACGCCGGGGGACAGGAATACTCCTGGTTCCCGGGATGGTATTTACCATAGAGCCGATGATCAATATGGGCTCCCGGAAGATATTTATTGATGAAGATAACGATTGGACCGTCTTGACCGATGACGGACTACCCTCTGCTCAGTGGGAGTATACAGTTCTGATTACAGAAACCGGTGCTGAAATTATTACAGGATAGTTTACCCGAGTAATGTACACAATTGCTGTGGCTGATCTATGATATGGCAGGCTCCGTTCTCTTCCAGTTCCTGACGGGGACGGAAGCCCCAGCTTACGCCTACAGAGGTCAGGCCGCTGTTGGCTGCTGTTTGCATATCCACCCCGGAATCACCTACATATAAAGTGACCTCTTTGCCGGCTCCGGTGTGTTGCAGGATATCATAGACTATGGCAGGATTGGGTTTTACGGGTATGTTTTCACGTTGTCCCAGTACGATGGAGAAAAGATCCTGACCGAAAAAATGATAAATCAGCTCCAGGGTGCCCTGGTGATATTTGTTGGAGGCTACAGCCAGTTGGATATGTCTTGATTGCAATTCTTTTAATAACTCCGGAATACCGGGATATGGATGGGTGAGATCGGTCTTGTGTCGTTGATAATATTCGACAAATTCTTCTCTGAGTTTTAAAATAGTGGATTCCTGGCGGGCTTCTTCGGGCAGAGCCCGTTCAATTAATTTTGTGATGCCGTTGCCAACGAAAAAACGGTATGCGGACAGTTTATGTTCCGGGTAGCCGTGTGTGCGGAGGGCATAGTTGGCACTTACTGCCAAATCGTCGATGGTATCCAGTAAAGTGCCGTCCAGGTCGAATATAACTAGTTGTATCATTGTCTTAGCCTTAGGTGTGAATACATTTTTTCATAGGCCGGAGTCGGAATATGAAACTCTTTTCCGCAACGGACGACATAACCTGTTAGGGTTTCCAACTCTGTCCGGTTGCCATTTTTTAAATCGGTATGCATAGAGGTTGTTGCTGCGTAAGGCATTTTAAACTGGTCTTCAATCACACGTCCTGCCATGTCTTCCGGGAGCAGTATGCCTTTGGCTTTTGCTATGGCTTTCAGTTCTTCTCCAAGCCGGTAGAAATCCTCCCGGTGAAATTCCAATATTTCGCCTATGCTTTGGTTGTAGTAAGAGGTCAGAGTCGCTCCGACAGAGATCAGAAAGAATTTTTTCCAGATTCTCTCGATGATATCTCCCGGATTGAGGGCTTCAATCCCTGCATCTGTCAGAATTTTCAGTAGTTGCTGTTGCCGTTTGTGATCTCCGCTCGGATCTCCGAACCACAGCCGGTTGCGTTCGGTAAATTGAGTCACATGTCCCGGAGAACTCAGACGGGCTCCGATGTAAACGCATCCATACCATACAGTGTGTCCGGGAAGCAATTGCCGGATTTTTTCTGTGATATCGGCTCCGTTTAATAAAGGGATAATAACGGTATCGGGACTTATGACGGGTTTTAATTGCAGCAGATTCTCTTCCAGATCGTAACCTTTGGTGGTACAGAACAGATAATCTACCGTTCCGATCATCCCGGGTTTGTCGGTAACCAGAGTAGGATGGGCTATGATCTCCTCTCGTGTGGTTTGTATACTTATCCCCTGGTTTTGTATGACTTCCAGATTTTTGCCCCTGGATATGAAGTAGATCTGAATGTCTGTTGATTCTTTATAGAAATGAGCTAACATTCCTCCGTAGTAACCGCCTACTCCTCCTATTCCTGAAAAAGCTATCCTGATCATTTTTCCTCCTATTTCTCCTCAAAATTAGTTTTTTTCTTCAAGAAGTCAAAATACAATGTCTGAGCGGCTCTCAGGGAGATGTTTAGGGCAATTACATTGAAATCAAAGAGCCCTCTGAATATACAGAAGGCTCTTTTGTTGTAATATAGTCGTGAATTAATATTATATACCGAAACTGAAAGTTCCTATACTTTCGTAAATTAGACTGATAAGCCCCAATACAAGAATACCGGCAGTACAGGCAATCAGACTGATACGGGTGTAGTTGTCAGAACGGATGGGTTCGATAGCCGTTTCAGTTTTATTGATAAACATGGCTTTCACTATTAGCAAATAGTAATACAAGGAAATGATGGTATTAAGCAATGCAATGAATACCAGGATGTAGTATCCCTGTTCTGCTGCTGCTGCAAAAATAAAGAATTTACTGAAAAATCCGGCAAAAGGAGGTATTCCAGCCAGAGAGAACAAGGCAAACATCATCACAATACTCAGGCGCGGATTGGTTGTGTAGAGACCATCATAATCCCGGATATTGATTTTTCCCGTCCGGTATTCTATAATGGCAATTACTCCGAAAATAGCCAGGTTGGAAACCATGTATACCAGAATGTAATATACCAGCGAGGTCATCCCGATCGCACTTCCGCTGATTACTCCGAGCATGATATAACCGGCCTGTGAAATGGAGGAATATGCCAAAAAGCGTTTCAGGTTTTGCTGACGTATGGCAAAAAGATTGGCAAGCGTAATGGTAATAATAATAGCTACATACAGGATAGCCTGCCATTCGGTCACCAGGTTTCCGAATACCTTGAACAATAAGGTCATGAGCACAAATGCTGCCGAACCTTTGGAGATTACTGAAAAGTAAGAGGTTATAATAGTAGGCGCTCCTTCATAAACATCAGCGGTCCAAAGATGAAAGGGGACAATGGATATTTTGAAAAACAGTCCGACAATGAAAAAGGCAAAAGCCATAATTTGCAGAGGACTACCGGTAATGCCTGCCGGAATATCATTGAAATACAGGGTACCTACAGTACCATAGATCAGGGAAATTCCGTATAATGATAACCCGGATGCAAAGGTCGCTGACAATATGTATTTTGCTCCGGCTTCTGCTGACTGATGTTTGTATTTATCGAATGCTGACAGTACAGCCATGGGAATGGATGCTGTTTCCAGACCGATAAAAAATAAGAGGAAGTTTCCTGCTGAAATCATAAAATACATCCCCAGCAGGGTGGAAAATAGTGTGATATAAAATTCTCCCCTCCGGATAATGACAGATTCACTGTTGATCCAGTTGTAGGCCTGCATGAGAATAATCAGAGTGCCTGCATTCAGAATCGTTTTTACAAGCGAGCCCATTGGTGTACATTGGTACATGCCTCCGAATGCTTCAACGGTTTCCCCTGGGAAGAAATTTAACAGCGTATGTGTCAGAAACAATATACAGGCTGCCGGATGGATATACTTCAGGCTTTTTTGCGACCCGAACAGATCGAATACCAGAAGAATAAGCATTACGGCTATCAGTGAGAGTTCTTCTTTCAAAAAAAGAAAATTGGAATAAGCCATATCTTGTAATTTTAAATTTACGATTTGTGATAACATCAGAATCCGGTCACCTGACCTAATTGTTGCATGATTCCGCCCAGACTGTTACTGATCATGTCGGAAATCCAAAGCGGGGCTAAACCGATACCAGCAATAGCCAGGATGAGTACAATGACTGCAAAGCGTTCAAACCAAACAGCATCTGTCAGTTCCAGATGATGTTCGTTGATGATTTTGCCGAATAATAATTTTCCAACTACCCGTAAAATGTAAACAGCTGTGATTACAATGGAGGTACAGGCGATGATGGTCATCACCCGGTGGAACAGATCCGGATGCTGGAACGAACCGACAAAAACGGTCATTTCAGCAACAAAGCCACTCAGACCTGGTAAACCTAAAGAGGCTAAACCGGCAATCACATAACAAACGCCCAGGAAGGGGATAACTTTCATCAATCCTCCCATTTCCCGGATATCCCGGGTATGGGTTCGGCCATATATCATACCGATCAGTGCAAAGAACAGGGCTGTCATCAGACCGTGACTCAGCATCTGTAAAACAGCTCCGGTCATGGCTGTCTGATTCAGCATCAGGATGGCGAATAATACCAGTCCGCAATGGCTGACTGAAGAGTAGGCATTGATGTATTTCAGGTCGGTTTGCACAATAGCAGAGTAAGCGCCATAGACAACACTGATACCCGTCAGGATAATAAATATCCAGGACAGTTCGTGAGCTGCCTCCGGCATCAGGTATATGGCTACACGGAAACAACCGTATCCTCCCAGTTTCATCAGTACTCCGGCGTGAAGCATAGAGACTGCTGTCGGGGCGGAAGCATGACCGTCGGGGCTCCAGGTGTGGAACGGGAACAGGGCTCCCAGTACTCCGAAACCGATGAAAGTCAAGGGGAAGAACCAGCGTTGTAATTCTGCCGGAATGTGCTGGCGGGCAATTTCGAGGATGTCCATACTATGGGCTCCCGATGAAAAATAGATACCCAGGAGGCCGACCAACAAGAGGGCAGAACCTCCCATCAGCATTAGGGTCAGTTTCATGGCTGCATATTCTTTTTTACCGGTACCCCAGACTCCGATCAGCAGATACATGGGGATCAAAGCTATCTCGTAAAACATAAACATGGTGAACAGGTCTATGGATATGAAGAATCCAAAAACACCGATGCTCAACAGGCAGAACCACATGAAATATTCTTTGGGTAGGGGAGAAATCTTCCAGGAGGTGAATATGCCTGTAAAGACAATGACAGAAGACAATAACAACATAGCTACTGAAATTCCGTCTACTCCGACAGAGTAATGGATATTGAATGGCGCATACCAGACAGAGGAGGCTGTATAGAGCATTTCGGCAGTATTTCCGCCGGCCCTTTCCTGTAAAAATAGGATCGTCAGTGCAGCTGCCAGAACGAGCAGGAGTGAAGCCCCTGTGGCACAGACGATGCGAATCTGTTTCATATTGGCCGATACTAGCAGACCACACAACATTAATATAGGTATCAGGACAAATAAGGATAAAAAGTTCATAATTCTATTTCTTTATATAAATACCACTAACAAAACGATCAACAGGGTTCCCAGCAGGAAGACAAAAGCATATTGCTGTATCTGTCCGGACTGGAGTCCTTTTATTGCCAGAGAAAGCCGTCCTGTAACGAAAGCCATCCCGTTCATGGTTCCGTCTATGACGTGGCGGTCGAACCAGGCAATGGGGCGGGAAACACAGTTGAATATAATACGTTTGGTTATAAACAGGTAAAATTCGTCGATGTAAAAACGATGGTAAGCTGCATTATAAAATGACAGGTACATGTTTTGCAAGCGATCCGGAATATCATTTTTCGTTTTATAGAAAAAGGTAGCGATGCCGATGGCAATTAAAGCGATGATGATGCTGGCGGTAGCTACATTCCAGTCTAGATGTATTGTATAAGGCTGACCGTTGCTGCTGACAAAATCACCGAAAGGAATGAATCCGGCAAACAGGGTGATGACCGCTAAAATAATCAATGGAATGGTCATGGCACGGGGCGCTTCATGCGGGGTATGCTCAAATTTGGCCGGTGTACCCCAGAAGATATTATAGTACAAGCGGAACATATAGAAAGCTGTGAGTCCGGCAATGAAGCTCATCAATACTCCGAAAGTCGGATTGAAGTTGAAAACGGCTGTCAGGATTTCATCTTTACTGAAGAAACCTGAAAACGGTGGAATTCCGGAGATTGCCAAACAGGCGGTCAGAAAGGTGAGGTGTGTTACCGGCATGTATTTCCTCAAACCACCCATCCTGCTCATTTCATTACTGCCAATGGTATGGATGATGGCTCCGGCACAAAGGAACAATAAGGCTTTGAACATCGCATGGGTGAACAGATGGAACATGGAAGCCATGTATCCCAGTCCTGCATGTCCTCCCATTCCGGATACTCCCAGGGCTACCATCATAAAGCCAATCTGCGAAATGGTGGAGAATGCCAGTACCCGTTTTATATCGGTCTGAACACAGGCTACCACGGCAGCATATAAGGACGTGAAAGCTCCGACATATCCGATGCCGATCAGTACTTCGGGGGCCGCTGTTACATATAACGGAAACAGACGTGCAACCAGAAAGACTCCGGCAACTACCATGGTGGCTGCATGAATCAGAGCTGAAACAGGGGTAGGACCTTCCATAGCATCTGGTAACCAGATATGCAAAGGGAACATGGCTGATTTTC
>CAJMQA010000043.1 GCA_905215395.1 uncultured bacterium
TAAAATGAATATCCGCTCCGGCTTCCTCTTCCAGTCGACGATACAGTGACGGGAGGGTTTCAGGTTGCACCTGGGCAGCTCCGCCCCCGCTATAAGGCAGTGTCTGCGGAGTGATGACAGCTATTTGTTTCCGGGAAGATTGTAAAGGTAGTAATTCCTCGTTTTTTAATAAGACAATGCCTTCAGTTGCCACCTGGCAAGCCAAGGAATCATGCGATGCAAAAGGAATCTCGGGAGGGGTTGAACGATTGTCGTATAAATGCATACGCATGCAGGTACTGATGATATGATCGACTTTTTCGTCGATCAGTGAGAGGGAGATTTGTTTCTGACGTAGTAGTAATAGTAGCGTGTCCGCATTCAAAAATTGCCCGGAAGGCATTTCCAGATCAAGACCCGCTTTTAAAACTTTCGGACTATACACCGATATCCAGTCGGACATCGTAATTCCCTCAAATCCCCATTGTTTTCTTAAAACATCCTTCAATAACCATTCTGATTCGCAGGTATGTACACCGTTCAACGGATTGTAGGAGGTCATCACGGCTTGTACTTTGCCTTCGCATACGGCTGCCTTAAATACTGGAAAATAGATTTCATGAAGCGTACGCTCATCGATGTCCGAACTGTAACGGTGGCGGTCGAAATCCTGATTGTTCGCAACAAAATGTTTAACGGTAGCGATCATCCCTTGGGATTGTACCCCTTGAATATAACCCACTGCTATCCGGGAAGCCAGACAGGGATCTTCACCCATATATTCGAAGTTACGTCCACATTGCGGAACCCGGTACATATTCACTCCCGGTGCCAATAGGACATCGATTCCTTTGGCTTTTCCTTCCCCGGCGATGGCTGCTCCTGTCGAATGGATCAAAGCCGGATTCCAAGTAGCTGCCATACATATCGGAGCTGGGAAAGCAGTAGCTCTTCCGTGATCTCTGATACCTTGCGGCCCGTCTGTCATCGTTATTTCAGGAATGCCCAGTTCAGGAAACCCTTTGATATTAAACAGGCGATCACCCGAAAGCATCCGGATTTTATCTCTTAGAGTCAACCGTGACATCAGGAGTGAGCTTTCTTTGTGTTTATCTCCCATTTCCTCATGGCACCATTCCAAAAAATGCCGGGTGTTAGTTTGTGCTGTAGCTGCAATGGAAGAGAAAGGTTTTTTTTCCAGTAATAAAGCTTCAAAATAATCAGCAAACATATAAGCCGATATTTCATTCGGGTGATCGATACCTGTTTTTACCGGAAAGGCTTGAGTATATTCCGTAAATTCCGATAAAAGGATCCGGTGGGATCTTCGAGGAGAGTATAATTGAAATTTTCCTTTTTTATTTTCTACAGAATAAGCATATTCGATAAAGTCTTTTCCCATCTGAGGAAAGTTTACTTTTTCATTGAAGAGAATACGCGGCCAATAGTATGTTCCCCGATTGGTTCTGAACAACCAGTTGGCATGAGGGGCATCGGGATTCGAAACCTGATTGACGATCATATCTGCAGAGGATTGGAGTGTTGCAGCTATAAAAGGCCAATATTCAGTATTCAATTTTACAAATTTATCCTGATATACCCGTTGTAATACGTGCATTTGTTCATGTACGATCAGCTTACCGAGTCGAGCAGTAAGTAAGGGTAGGTCGTCGGAATATTCTTGTAAAAAACGGAGGTGTTTTTCCGAAAGTATGATACAATTACCGCGGGTATGTGCGAAACCGCCACAAATATCACCTTTGATTTTAATGAATCTCCAAGGATGTTCGGCCATTAAGGTAAGCTGATGATTCATTAAGACAGAAGTAACTTTGTTTATGACTTGCGTGAGAAGCCGGCGTTCTTGATCCGTAAATTCCAAAACCGCATTTTGAAATGTATGACGTAGGAAATTCCGGGCGGAATCCAGTTCGTCAGGGATTTTTTCGACTCCGGTAAATGCCATGATTTCACGCCGTTGTAATTGAGAAAAATAAGGTTCGAAAGTTTCGTCCAAAATAGCTTTTCTGCCTTCTGCCAAAGAAAGAAAGTCGACTCTTTGCCGTACGAACGGACTTCGTTTAACTACCTCCAGCTGATAAGGGTTCAGACTATAGCGAGGATCGATCCGTTGGCTGAAAGCTCCGTCTCCCATGATATTTGGAAAGCTGTCCGGTACCTGTATATCGTCGACAGCATGTTGCAGACCGAAATTATGTCCGAGTTCATGAGCGATGACAAACGCCTGAAGTTCTTTCAGGTTTCTTGAATCGTTATTTTGTCCCAAAGTGATAAAAATGATATTCCCATTTTGTAATCCCCGGCCTTGAGGGCCACCTTTGCCATCGATACGGTCAACGAATACCATGTTGATCAAGTCGTTCGAACCTTTGAATATCCGGGCCTCGGTAGCCAGACAGCATATGCTGTCCAAGTTCAGCTGTCCGTCTTTCACCTGGCTGTTGTTCCAGTAAATAGGAGGAAGAAAGTAAAATTCAATGCCAGTTCGGGCATACACCCGATTAATTGCTTCCCGGGGAAGTGACATTGAAGCCGGAGAAGTGCCGTCGTCGGCCCGGCTGACGATCGGTTGGATCGTTATGACCCGGCTGGGAAAAGGATGACAAAGGAATTCCATCTGCTTGGCTTGCTCCAGAAATTCATTTTCCGGACTAAGATCCCGTCCGGTCTGGTGATCTATTTCATATTGAATCGCCAGATGAATATAATCGATAATTTCCTGCTTATAGGTTGCATTTCCGGTTTTATACAAAATACGGGCATAGGTTATATAAGTACTGTAATTGGGCATTAGTTTCACGGCCCGGGCAGCATATGGGATGGCTATATCGGCCTGAAAGGGAACGCTGCCGTCTGCAAACTGCCGGGCAAATTGCCAAGTATCGATCCAGTTATCTGAAGCATACAATTCCAGATAAATGACTGCTTGTTCGAAATAACTTTCCCAATCTTCCTTCGCTTGGAAGTATTCTTTTTCAGCCCATAGCAGAAGCCGATCTTTCTCTGGATAAGACGAACCGGCTAGTTCCTGATAACATTGCCGGTAATCGGTGATGTCATTTTGTCGGAGCGCTGCAGTGATATTATTACGGAAACAACGGTCGATCAGCCCGATAAATAATCCCCTGTCTTCTTCGTTGAATTTATTTATTTGTCCCAATATATAACGATAAGCTCGGTTGTGGGTAGATACCAGATGTTCTTCTAGGATATTTTTATAAGTTGGCAGGAGGATTTGTTGGGGCGATAAATGATCGAAAAATTCATCAGCGACCTGATTGTAAGGGCGATAGGCCTGTTTGAGTACCTGCATGTACTTCAACAAAAATTCCGGAGTATGGGTTCCTTGGATGTACTTTTGTTCCAGGGTAGCCAGATTGTTGTGGTTACCCAAGGCAGTGCGTCCCTGACAAATAAATTCTTTTGGATCAACGGCTCCTGAAAAACGATGACGGATAACTTGTTCTGGAGTGAGATAAAGAAAAGTCGGATAACAGTTTACCTGGAGTTGTTCCACCATTTCAGGCCCTTCACCTTTTTCCGCATCTACTTGGTAACAAAGGAAATGGCTATTGTAGAATTGACTGGCCTGAGGATCAGTAAATACTTTTTCCGCCATCATTTTACAGGGTCCGCACCAGGATGTATATACATCGATAAAAATCATTTTTTTCTCTTGTTGGGCTTTTCGGAGTATCTCCTGAAAACTACCGGATTCAAACCGGATTCCTTGGGAATATATCCGAAAAGGACAAAGGAGAAGTAATAATAGGAAAAAAGAATTTATTTTCATATAGAGACATAAATTAGAGATAAAACGATGACGGAGGATAAAACGGTGATAATGGCGGCAACGGATAAGATTAAACAGGTACATGTTTCTTTTGAAGAAGAAATTACTGATCTTCATTTCTCAAAATCACCGAGCCTTGTATATTAGTACCTATTTTTATATACAATAACCTAATTTTATCCGCTGTCGCCGTTTTATCTGTTGTTACTGTTTCATCGTCTATTTCCCCGTAAAAGCAAAGTCGGAACGATAGGCCTGACGGGCAGGACACCATTCGGTTACTGTTCTGATACGGGCAATTTGATCGGGTGTAATATTCTTGTGGTGACTACGGGGATCGTCCATGATATTTTCTGCAATGAACATATAGGTTACCTGATTGAACAAGGTCGTTTTGGTATATCCTATATTCTTTAGATAGTTCGGTTGCACCTGATAAGTCAGAGCATCTGGACAATAGTTTTCGACAGCTTCTTTTTCGCCATAATTGGTTAATAATCCAAAATATTGTCCGAAATAGTACAACATATCCTGTACATCGCTATTGTAACTGGTGACTCCTGTCAGATCGAGTAATATCCCCGACTGTTCGGGGGAGGCTACTTGTGTTTGTCCTCCTGTACGAGGAACGGTCTTCAAGGCCAGACCCGGCAGATTATCCGGATAATTCTCCCATACGGTATAGGGACGGCATAAACTTCCCTCTGGTTGTTCTGCTCCCCGGATAAGCCATACATTCAGATATTTTTCCGGATCCCAATTCAACCCTTTATTTTGGATAAAAGTGTAATAATCTTTACCGATAGTTCCGGTTTCAAGGGTATAGGTATTGATGCCAGGATTCATCAATGGGCGTCCCAGTGGATCATATTCAGCCAAACGGAAAGAAATTTTGGCATTCCCACGGTTAGCTGCGTTACTAAGCTCTCCATGGAATACCTGGTTTAGTTTGTCAAAATATTCCAGAAGTCGTTTAGGCTGTACTTCTCCATAATTTTTGATCTCATCCGAAGTTTGAATAATATGGAATATAACCGGATAAGTAATTTCCTGGTACCGATCTTCAGGGATCGGTTCCCTGAATTGAATAGTCAGGGTATCGCTTCGGAGATATTTCCTGCGTTCTTCATCAGTAATCCGATCATAACCTTTTAATTGTACATATACTCTTAACTCTTTAGGAGTAGCAGAGATGGTATTAATATACTTACCGATCTTTTCGCCCTGTTCTGTGTAATATTCGATCCAATCGTCCTGAATGCGCGAAGGGATAATTTCTTCATTCATTCCGCGATATAGTCGGGTATTCAAGACAAGTTCAGCCCGACCGTCTGCAACCAGCGAATAATGACTGGGAGCAAAGTCCAGCATAGCTACCGAATCAATGGAGACTACGTTGATATTGTTATAGTCGGGTTCCTGGGGTAAACAGGAGAAGAGGGTGGTAATACAGGCTCCTGTAATACTCAAATGATATAATAACTTTTTCATGTTTTTAAATTTTTACGGATTTAATGATTTCTTACTGTACGATGTTATCCCAGCCCGGATTATTTACGTCGATATTCGGGTTATTCTGAATTTCCTGATTAGGAATTGGGAAAGTATATTGGAAAGCATCTCCTTCTATGACAAAATTAATCCCCCGGATATTTCGTTCGTATCTTTTTTGCAAACGTTTCATATCCAAAAAATTAATATCCCACTCATGTAAAAATTCTTTTTTCCGTTCGGTATACACCATTTGGAGAAATTCATCTTTACCAGAAGGAATATTCACTGCTGCCGTGTACCGTGAGGTGACAAAATCTTCCATTACTTTTCGGGCTTCCGATAGTTGATTACTCATTGTCAGGGCTTCAGCCTTGATTAAATATAACTCGGCCAGACGGAAAGGCATGATCAATCCACCACCATTCCAACTCCGGAATTCCGATTGTCTGTATTTATTATTACATATATAAGGAGAATAGGGCGAATGATCTGTAAAATAGAGCTTTTTACGAATATCTGTATCTGTATACATTTGATAAATCTCAGGGACTGCTACCCAATTACGATTGTAATTGTCGATCGGTTGACCGCCATATAATTCGATAAAGGTCCCGAAAATATTAGTACCTGCAAAAGAGTTTTTGATAACCCGTAAATCGAACTCGTCATTTTCAAGATTTTCTTTGGGTTCAAATAAGTCGAACATATCCTGAATGTCTTGAGGATTCTGGGTTAAATGGCGTCCTAGCATGGCTTCCGAAGCATGATTTACTGCATTAGTCCAATCTGATTCTTCTGCGGCTCCTGACATGGCTTTGTAATGATATACGGCGGCCAACAGCGCATGAAAAGCCGAAGGTTTGTAAGCAAAATTCCAGGAAACTTTCGGGTTGGTCAACGTCAATAAACGGAGTCCTTCCTTGCAGTCGGAGATAATTTGAGCATATGCCTCTTGCTGGGTTTTCCGGCTCTGATTGCCGTTGACTGCATCGATATGAGTATCTAGAAATACCGGTACCCCCAGTTCATTATTTTTATAAGGAGAATAGTACTGTACTAATTTGAAAAAACAATAGGCTCTCCAATACAGAGCTTCCCCCCGGACTTGATTACGTAAAGCTTCATCATTCCCCTCAGCTGTACGGATTTCGTCGATAATCATATTAAAGGGACCAATCAGGGAATAGAGTTTCGTCCATAAAACACTAGTCGATGGATCTCTCCAGTTATAAAAATCTTTATAAGAGTCGGTTAGTCCTCCGTTGGCTTGATTAAAATCTCTGGTATGTTGGATTTCTCCGATATAGCCTGGAAGTAGTTTAGGAATGGATGGATCCCAAGGAGCTTTGTAATAATCTCCCCAGACATAGCTCCACGCATTAGGAATCTTCATTTGTGACATAAAAGGAGCTAATAAATCCCGATAGTCTTCGATGTTTTTGATGACTCTCGTATCACGTGGTTTGACGTTCAGGAATTCTTTACAGGATTGTAGATTGAATGCAGCTAACAAAAGAATAATATATATTTTTTTCATGACGATTCATTTTTAGATGCCAATAGTTAATGAGAATACATATTGACGGGGTTGTGGGTAGTTAAACGTGCCTCCGGTGGCCGGATCAAGACCTCTGTATTTGGTAAAGGTAACCAGATTCCGGGCTTGTATCGAAGCTTTAAGACGACTTAACCCAAAGCGTTTGAGTAATTGTTGTGAAAAATTGTATGAACAGGTAATATCTTGCAATCTAAGGTAGTCTCCTTTTTCATATTTATCACTGGTCGTCAGACGATTGTATTCGAATGCATAACCGATTTGCTCAAATTTGGGCACACTGGTCCGATCGCCGGGAGCCTGCCATTGATAAAGAGCTCGCTGGCTCCGGTTTGTACGGGAAGACCCTAAATCCGAACCATCTGTACCTGGAGCATGTTTCGTGTCGTCGAAGCTCGCTACAATAAAGCCTGTCTTGAACGACCAATTACTAGTCAGTTCTATGTTCTTATATTTCATATAAGTATTGAAACCACCAACATATTTAGGATTGACAGATCCCAGATAAGTCATAGACAAACGCCGCATTTGGGCCGCAGCATCACCGAGACTGTTCTGTTGGAAAACATTTTCTTCCAAAGCGATAGCATCGGGAACTTCTTGTACATTCGGCATAGCTCCACTGGTATATAAAACTTTTTTTTGATTTTCTGTGAAACCTTGCCATTGATCGAGTAGTTTTGCATATTCTATTTTAGCTTCATCCGACAAGTAAAACAATGCTCGTCCAGATTGTGAGTATATGCCAGCAAAGTTCCAGCCATATACACCACCTGTTGCATGACCGACCAGGTTCTTTTCTCCTCCTGCATCGAAATTGGCTCTACGTAAGTCGGAGATGTCGTTTAAGGCTTTCAGTATCTTATTTTTGTTATATGCCAAATTGAAGCCTGTGTGGAATTTGAAGACATTATTGTTCACCCAACGAATATTGACTGCCGCTTCCCAACCATTATTCCTCAAACTGGATGTATTGGCAATAATATCACTTCTTCCTGAAGAAATCGGAAGACGGTATTCTCCTAATACATCTTTTACTTTGTTGAAGTAAACATCGAAATTTACACTAATGTTGTTGTTTAGTGCAGACACTTCAATCCCGAAATTCCGATCTAGTTTTTGTTCCCATTTGACAGTAGGATTGGCATAGGTGAAATTTTTAGCCATTAGGTTACCGTCATATTTACTGGTCGACATCGTCAGAGTCGAGAAGGGATAAGCCGAACGGTCGATTTGTCCGGTATAACCGTAGGAGCCTTTTAAAGCCAATAAGGTAATGAATTTGACTTTCTGCATAAATTTCTCCTTGTGCAGGTTCCATCTGAGTCCTGCCGACCACAAGGGCGTATAACGTTGATCTGTTCCGATAATATCAGCGCCATCGGCTCGTATCGTAAAGTTTCCGACGTATTTGTCATTGAAAGCATAGGTTAAGGTGGAGATAAAAGAAACCGATTTATCCTGTCCGTCTTTGGTCCCAAATAATCCATTCAACGCATTGGAATAATCCGAGAGTTTCTTGTTTGACTTTGGAAATTCCGGGAAACCGATGATACGATACTCCGGTTCGTATGCTGGTGCTGTATAATTGAAATTATTGTATTTTCGTTCCATCACTTCATTCGCAACGAACAGGCTGACAAAGTGCTTCTCGTTGAAAAGTTTGGAATATTCTCCTTCGATACGAGAAACCCAGTTGTAGCTACGGCCTGCGTTTTCGTTCAGACGTCCACTATTGTATTCCAAAGGCATGTCTGTATTTTTAAACTCGATATTAGCGAAGGTGGCATTAAGATAAGAAGCGTAAGTACCCGGATTGTTTGTTATACTACCGACATTATAGCTTTCCGAATATCTGAAATTACCCGTAAACCGGAGGCCGTCCATAGGCATATAGTCCAAGCGCACCGTGCCCATGATATCCGAACCGGTCAGGGTATTTGTATTTTCATGGAGTTCCCGGATAATATTAAAACCGTCATAACGATACCCCGAAGCACTGGTATTGGACAAATTATTAGGTAAATAAGTCTCGTCGGTGGCATAATTTCCGTTGGTGTCATAAGGTTTTTCATAGCGGTTGGCATAGACAGCATAGATAAACGGATCGATAACCGAGGCGTGCTCTACATTTTTACGCAGGTTGGCATTGAGATTAATGCTGGCATTGATCTTTTGGCTGGCCCGGTAATCCATCTTAAAATTCATGCCGGCATTGCGGTATTTATTCTGCTCTAGTATTCCCTCTTTCGATTCATAGCTAATACTACTGTAAAATGTCAATTTTTCGTTACCTCCCCGTACCGATAGATTATGTACATGGGAAATGGCAGATCGGAAAATTTCATCGAACCAATTCGTATTTGTATGGCGTAATTGTTCCAGTTGGCTATTGTATTGATCCCGACTCAACAGACCTTTATTATAATCGGTCCATAAACGTCCGACACGCCCAGTTACCTCCGGTTTTTCATAAAGATCGATAATGGTCGATTCGTAACCGATTTTTTCTTCCGAATTCATCATGTTGAGCGTTATTCGGGGAGCTTCTGACAAGGAGAAATTACCACTATAGGAAAAATAAGTATCTCCTTGGTAACCTTTTTTGGTGGTAATGACGATAACACCGTTGGCTGCCCGGGCTCCATACATTGCCGTAGCCGAGGCATCTTTCAATACGGTGATAGATTCAATATCGTCGGGATTGACATTACCGACACCGTCTTGCATGACACTGCCTATCAGATCTAAACCATGATTTTTACCTAATTCGGGAACACCACCGAACATCGGAAGTCCGTCAAGTATCCACAAGGGTTCGGAGTTTCCGTTAAGATTATTCTCTCCTCGTATGGTGATCTTTGCTCTGGAACCAGGAGCTCCGCTCGTAACCATAGCATTTAGCCCGGCAATTCTTCCTTCCAGAGCCTGGTCGATAGAAACAACTCCATCGTTTTCTAAGTCTTTGGCAGTAATCACTGTTGCCGAACCTGTCATTCGTTCCCGTTTAATGGTTTGCATACCGGTTACAATTACTTCCTGCAATTCTTCCTGTAAATTTTTCAGGATTACTTTCAGCTTGGGTTCACCTGTATATCGCACTTCCTTTTTCTCCATACCGATGAAAGTAAAGACCAGTACCGGTTCAACGTTTTCCAACAACTTGATGGAAAAGTTACCATCGATATCAGTGGCAACACCAACGGTAGTCCCTTTGTATACTACGGATACACCGGGTAAAGGATTTCCCCCTTCATCGATGACATGGCCATTGATCATTTGTTGTGGTGTTTGGGATACCGAAGCTCTTTTAGCGATTACGATTGTATTGTTTACAATCTTGAAATCCAGTTTACTATCCTTGAAACAAGTGGTCAGAATATCCTGAACCGAGGCGTTGCTCAGATTCACAGTAACCAGACCCAAAGAATTAATATCGGCATTATCATAGATGAAATCGAATTGAGTTTGAGCTTTTATTTCATCAAGTACTGTTTTGATGGAAACTTTTTCCAGCTTTAAAGAAATTTTATCGATCTGGGAATAACTGTTTGCACTCAATGAAAGACAAATAATATGTACCAGAAGAAGTAAACTTATTTTAAGTAATATCCCTTTGTGGCTAACTTGCCGGGAAAGGGACAACTGTGTTTTTTCTTGTTTCATTGTTTTAGGATTTATTTTATACTTTCTGAAGAAGAATTTCGTTGTACTTTTAAGTCGAATTTGATATAACCGCCACCAGGAACAATTTTGTTGACGACTTCATGGGTGTATTCGTTCTCGAATGATTTTTCTACCATACCGATCGGTACAACTTCTTTTATTTTGATAGCTCCTTTCAAGCCTAAAGAGTTTTGGAAAAGTACTACTCGGGGAAGCGGAGCATCGATATCTATCTCCTGATAATCGGGAACTATATCGAAAGACCGGAATATATGACCATCAGCAGGAGTTAAGTTGTCAAAATCTTCTACCGTAAAATGGATGTTACTTGCATTTACATTATTTATAAATTTAGTGTGATTGGCCGGTGTGAGTTTGTGGTTGTAGTAAGGACGTAAATGTACTGGTGAAATAAAACAATATTTATCTTTATTTTTAGAATAATTGCAATATCCTAAATCGACACTTTTACGATCGGCTATTTGATAATAACCGTTGAAAAATCCACAGGAAAAACCTGTTGAAGAAATACCCATTACTCTAGCTCTTGGATCATAGGGTTGAGCTAGGAAATCCGGAATAGGCTCCCAATATTGGTAGGTGTAGGTGGTATCCGGCAAACCCTCCAGTACCATATCTTTTACTTCGATAAGTGAACTCTTACGATTGTCTACCGTTTGTAAGTTACCCGTATAATTCCCTTTTAGCCATTGATTGGAGGTTGTTTTACAATTGAATTGAATGGAATAAATGTCTCCTTGTTGTGAAATGTCGATAACTCCGCTATCAATCGGATTGGCTGGTCCTATTTTCTGAGTGAAATCATATTCCGAACAACTAAATCCGAAGAAAGTGTTCGTTTCGTTAGTGGTTGCAAAAGTATATTGACCAGTTTTGAATTCGTCTTCCGGAACAGAGAGATGAAATGTAATTACATTCGATTTACCTATAGTCCGATTTTCCTGTTCATCGAAACTGGCTCCTGCCCCGTACAGAGAGATGACGAATTTTCCAGTCACCTGATTTTTGACATTGGCAGAAGGAACTTCAAGGGTATCTCGGAAATAAACGACCGAATCTCTATCGTCTTTAGTTTTGTACGTTCGTGAGTAATCGTCATAAAATATCTCGGTTGTTTGTTCGATAACGTTACCGGGAATCTCATGCCAGAGTATACCACTTGTCAGATCATAATTTATACCATACATGAGGTATTGATTATTTCCGGGTTGTAACTCATTGTTATCGTCTGAACAACTTACGAACACAATGAGTAAAGTGAATAAAATAAAACTGATTTTCTTCATAATTTTGTTGAATTTGGTTATTTTGTATTTTACATTATTTCTTTCAAATTATTATTTGTCAACCATTCAATCGAGGTTGAAGCAATAACAACCTGTTTTATACTTTGTCAAGGAAGGTTATCGATGACTGTAACCGTTCGGTCGTGAATGGTGAATTTCACTTTACCCATAGTCTCTAAAAGTTCTAATATGGTACTTATATGCTCATGTTTGGAGATCGATCCTGTCAACTGGATGTCTTTTACCCTAGAATTGAGATAGAAAATATTGAAATCATACCAGCGACTTAATTTTTGTAAAAGGTCTTCGAGCCGGAGATCCTCGAAAATAATTTTAGCGTCCTTCCAACCGGTATATAGTTGAGTATTCACTTCTTGAGATAGCAAAGTAGCTTTATCTTTTTGATATACGGCTTGCATGCCTGGATGAAGAATCAATTGGTTCTCTCCGCTTTTTACCCTGACACATCCTCGCTCGAGGGTGGTTTCGATTTTTGGGAGATCTGTATAAGCCATGACATTGAAAGCTGTACCCAACACTTCGATGTCGAGTTGTTGAGTGTTTACGATAAAGGGTTTGAGCGTGTCACGTGCAACGTCGAAATAGGCTTCTCCTTTCAGAAATACTTTTCGTTCCCGATCAGTGAAGCGGATCGGATATCGAAGTTCGGACTCCGCATTCAGGAAGATTTTTGTCCCGTCGGATAAAATCAGGGAATAGTCGGCTCCGCGAGGGATACTCAGCACATTATATTGGAGGGAGGAGGCCGCAGGACTAGCCGATTGAGAATCGTAACTCAAGGTGTTATTGTCTGAATTCATTCGAATGCCTTCAGCTGTCAGTCGTTCACGATCGCTCATTTCGGAGAGTACTATTTTTTCTCCGTTTGCCAATACCAATTCCACTTTATTTTGATTATGAACAAAGAGAGTTTCAAGTTCAGATGATTTTTTAGAAAAGTAAAACATATAGATGGCAACGGAACACATTAGGGGAATAGCCAGTACTGCTGCATAATGCAGCCAACGGGGCATTTTTCTTTTAGCCGGATAACATCTTGACTCGAACCGTTGCAGACAGGAATCCAGATCTGGTTCGTCAATCCGGTAGAGACGGCGTGTTTCATGCCATAATTTTTCATAAGCCCCATAAAGTTGTTGATGATGTGTTGCCTGAGCAAGCCAGCGATCCAGTTCTAAAGCTCCTTCCGGTGATTCTTCCCCGATAAGTCGATCGATGATGAATTGATAAATATTATCCGATACCATATCACACACATACTTTGATAAATTTATCTTACTGATAAATTTTAGTTCATAAACTGATAAAACATTTGTTTAAACTGATCCTTGTTTCTTCGTTCCTGATAAGCGTTTCCATTCGGTTTTCCTGATAAACGAAATCTTTCTTATTGCAACTCTTGACGAACCTTCGATTTTGACAAAAAATCAGTCAGAAAGGAAGTTACGTTAATCGACAAAGTAAGAACCTTTTTAACCATTGTGTATATGGTACTCAGATCCTTAAAAAAAAGGTGACAAAAAATTCTATTTTTTTTGAAAAAAATTATTTCAAGTTGTCGGTAGTAAGTCGATTGAGCAGGATTAACAAGAAAAAGTGAGAAGGGGGCAGAACTTCTTTCAATTTTCTGCAGGCCCGTTGTAATTGAGTTTTGATCGTATTTACAGAGAGATCGAGATGGTTTGCTACTTCTTTATAAGAATAGTCTTCCACGACGATTAATTTAAAGATAATTTTTTGTTGTAGGGGAAGGTTTTCTATGGCTTTCCATAGAAGGTGAAAACGCGGGTTTTCTTCCTCCGGTTGATAGTCTGTAGATAAGGGCTGCTGCAACAATTCGTCCAATGACGCATACCGTTGCTGACGTTTGAGGTGGGTGAAACAACTATTCCGCACTGAAACAAAAAGATAGTTCGTCAAAGATTGGGATGCATCCAGCTGCTGCCGTTTACTCCACAGTGTGACAAAAAATTCCTGCACGATATCTTGTGCCAGCGAAGGATTGCAGACAATCGCATTAGCAAAATGATAAAGTTTTGAAAAACAAGCCCGAAAAAGTTGATTAAAGGCTTGTCGATTTCCCTTTTTCAATTGTGCTACAAAACTGCTGTCGTATTCGGTTAAAATATCGATCTTTTTCATTTAAATGCAAAAATAGCGAAATTGTAGGATTGAAGCCAAATAAAAAATAGTTTATAATTTTCGGTATTGCAATAAATTGGGGGATATAACAGAAAAATACCAGCGATGCCTGCTTTATACGTTGTGTCGAGCAAGATTAAATCAACAGTAAATATAGAATAATATAAAAATCAGATACGGAATATTCATCCATGTCATCGTATTCATAAATTGTAATAACAGCAATATAAACCAGCTACAGGCCTACACGGTTTTCAAAAATCCTGTGTACGATACATTATTCCCCCGGGAATTAGCTCTACCGGAAATACCTTCATTCTTACGTAACGCTCCCGACCGGGCCACCTATTTGGTCCTGCACTTTTGAGGAAATATGGATTCCCACGATACGACATGCTCTCCGACAGAGCTTTCATGGAGCAGAACTTCGCCGACTTTATAGCTCTGTTTCCTCACGCAAAACCATCTTCACTGGCCCAGGCCGTAAAACAACAAATCAAAAGAGAATAACTGCAAACATTCGTTATTCCCTGCTACTTCCTCCCGCAATATCCAGCAATTCTGTCGTAATCCCCTGTTGTCTGAGTTTATTGTATTCCAATTGCAAGTTTCCAAGCAATTTAAGGGCATTATCATTGGCCATTTGCATAGCCAATATCCGTGCAGCTTGTTCAGAAGTCTTGTTCTCCATCAGCTTCTCATACATCCAGGCATGCAACAAAAGCGGATAAAGCATTTCCAAAACAGTTTTACAATCCGGTTCATAAATATACCAGGGGTCTTGCTCGTCCGGGATATCAGAAACCTCCAATGGTTCTGTCACAACCGGTAAAAATTGCTTCACCTGTATCAATTGAACGCCCATACTTTTATAATGTGCATACACAACATCAATCCGATCATAATCTCCTTTCAGAAAATTCTCTGCCAATTCATCGGCAAACACGCGGGTGGCAGCCGGATAATCTTTATGTTCAAACTCAGCCGGATGATTTCCCAGCCTGATTCCCGGAATACGCCTGACATCAGAAGCAATTTTTTTTCCCACAGGAAAAACAGTAATTTCCCTGACTCCTGCATTTTGATAGGAATGGACTACTTCAGATAATTTTTTATACAAATTGATATTAAAGGCTCCGCATAAACCGTCATCGGAAGCATAAATAACTACTGCAACGCTTTTCACTTTTCTCACTACTGCCAGAGGCGATTGATAATCACATCCGGAACGTTCAATATGGGCATATATTTCCCACAATTTTTTCCTGTAAGGAGTTGCCTGCAGCAATTTATTTTCAGCTTTTCGTAAACGGGCCGAAGAAATCATTTTCATCGCACCCGTAATTTTTTGGGAAGAATGCACCGAAGCTATTCTTCCCTTCAGTTCACGCATTGTTGCCATTATCTTCTATATTATTGTTGTTTTACATTCTCAGCAAACTTACCGGCAACCTCTTGAGCCACTTTTTCCAGTAAACCGGCAACCATATCATCCAGCCGCCCTTCCCGGAGTTCATCCAATACTTCCTTCTGATAACGAGCCCTCAGTATTTCCAGGAAATATTTTTCAAAATCGGTTACATTTTTCAAAGGTACTTTTTGCAATAATCCTTTTGTACCGCAATAGATAATGGCAATCTCCTCCTCCACCGGCATTGGGGAATATTGGGGCTGAACCAACAAACGGGCATTTTTTTGTCCCTTATCGATCACCATTTGAGTGACCGGATCCAGGTCACCTCCAAATTTCGAGAACGATTCCAATTCCCGGTATTGGGCCTGGTCGATCTTCAGAGTTCCGGCAATTTTTTTCATCGCTTTGATTTGAGCATTTCCCCCGACACGGGAAACCGATACTCCCACATTAATAGCCGGACGTACTCCTTCATTAAACAAAGAGGTCTCCAAAAATATCTGCCCGTCAGTGATAGAAATCACATTGGTAGGAATATACGCAGAAACGTCACCAGCCTGGGTTTCAATGATAGGTAAAGCCGTCAGCGATCCGCCTCCCTTGATGACCGGTCTTAAAGGAGCCGGCAAATCATTCATCGTTGAAGCAACCTCATCATTGGAGATAATTTTAGCAGCTCTTTCCAACAAACGGGAATGCAAATAAAAAATGTCTCCGGGATAAGCCTCACGCCCGGAAGGACGACGCAAAATCAAAGAGATCTCCCGGTAGGCAACCGCCTGTTTGGACAAATCATCGTATACCACCAAGGCATGCCGTCCGCTATCGCGGAAAAATTCTCCGATCGTTGCCCCGGCAAACGGAGCATAATAACGCATAGCAGCAGAGTCCGAAGCGCTGGCAGATAATACCACAGTATAATCCATGGC